>CAJXEG010000001.1 GCA_913052425.1 uncultured Flavobacteriaceae bacterium
ATCAAGAAGATGTAGAAAACGTTATCCGTTTGATTTACGAAACCTTGCTGACCATTGACCCTAAAAAGGGGTTTAGTTATTTTGATTAGAGTCAGTAGTAATACTTAAAATATGTCTTTAATCATTTTGGGTAAACCCTGAGACAATACTCCTTTTAAAACGACCTGCCTGACTAAAAATTTTTGGTTGTCGTTAAGTCTGTTTTTTTAAGTCTTTTTGAAGTTTCAGGTAATTCTCTTTTTGCAGAAAAGACACATCCAGTAAAATACCAACATTCCCCTCGGAAAATTCATTTAGTTTTCTTAAAATACTTTGAATGACACTTTCTTCATTGAACCTTATTCCTTCAATATGGGGCGGTGTTTTAACATCCCATTTTCTTCCCCATCCATCTTCTAAATCTGTTCGAGCTGGACCTCGCTTAACGGTACATCCTAAAATACCTTTTTCTTCTAAAACAAAGGCAACCATCGTCTCCAATAGGGATGATAAGGTAATTTTACCCGCATGATCGGGATCTGATGATAATTCATTGACCTCTTTTAGGCTTTTACCCTAGGCCAAGGCGATTTCTTTTGCAAGGGTGTTTTATTCAAAAGCCTCTTTGTATTTCTGATACTCCAATACTGGATAATCAAAATCTTTTCGAGTTTCAAAGATCATAAGTCTGTTTTATTTGTGATTTGTAGAACACATTTGTTAAAGCTTTAAATACTCCATGAGCACTCTTTTTGTATGTTTTTGGGCACAATCGACAGGGGGGGGTATTTTTTCAACTTCCTGCAAAGGGGGTATCGAAAATCCCAACAGCCAACTCAGCCCAAACTAATAGAAATATAAGTCACAGGAGGGCTATGGTTATCCAGCGTATTTTTTTGTTTTTGATTAATTTCAGTACATTAATTCCAATAAGTCCGGTGGTAAAAACCATAAACCCCATCAGTATTTAATCATTTAAACTCCAATGAACTTCATCACTGATTAGAGAGGCTATTAAGGGGATAAGTAATAAAATTAGGGTTACACCCAACACCTTAAAAAGACTGCTTCGGGTTTTTATCATTCTCTTTTATTGAGAAGGCTTTACAAAGTCGTACTCCTTTTCCACCCGAGCTATTCGGATATTATAGGCTTTGTAAAAGTCTTTTTTTCCTTTTTCTTTGGCCCACCGGTGTTCTGAATTTTGACGCCATAGTTCAATAGAATCCAAATCCCTCCAGTAGCTAACCGAAATTCCATAATCATTCCTTGCGCTATCTTCTCCTAAAAAACCCTCCATCTTCTCGGCTTGCTTTCTTAGTAAATCGTTGATCCTATAATATTCCGGATCGTGATGATCGAGAATTGAGGTAAAAATTACGGCATAATAGGGTGGATTATGGGTATTGGTGATCATTTTTTGTCATTTGATTTACTTCCAAATGTAAAAAAAGAAAATTATTCTCTGATCAAAGCTTTATTGATCCACTTAACCACCCCGGGCCCTTCATAGACAAAGCCCGTATAAAGCTGAACTAAATCTGCACCGGCATTGAGTTTTTCTATGGCATCTTTGGAGTCATGAATCCCTCCTACTCCGATGATGGGAAATGCTTTTTGGCTTTTTTTGGATAGAAAACGGATCACCTCCGTACTTCGGTTTGTAAGAGGTTTCCCACTAAGCCCACCACTTTCACTTTGATTGGGGGATTGTAAACCCTTACGGCTAAGGGTGGTATTGGTTGCAATGACCCCTGCAGTTTTAGTGGTTCTAACAATATCGATGATATCCAGCAATTGCTCATCTGTCAGGTCGGGAGCAATTTTTAAAAGGATGGGTTTGGGTTTTTCGGTCGCTTGATTGAGCTTTTGCAGACTGTTTAACAAATCGGTAAGCGGCTTTTTTTCTTGTAACACCCTTAGATTGGGAGTATTGGGCGAACTAACATTAACCACAAAATAATCCACATAGGGATAAAGAGCTTTAAAGCAATAGGTATAATCATCCACTGCCTTTTCATTGGGGGTAATTTTATTTTTACCGATGTTGCCCCCAATGATGATGTTTTTCTTTTTTTTGAGTCGTGGAATGGCTGCATCAACCCCATCGTTGTTAAAACCCATACGATTGATCAATCCACCGTCCTGTGGCAGTCGAAACAAACGCTTTTTGGGATTCCCAGGCTGGGGCTTGGGGGTAAGGGTTCCAATCTCAATAAATCCAAAACCAAAATTGGAGAGTTCTCGGTAAAGCCTGGCATCCTTGTCAAAACCTGCTGCCAAGCCTACGGGGTTTTTAAATCGAATCCCAAAGAGTTCCTGTTCTAGTTTGGGGTGGTGGACTTGGTAAAGTGCCCTGACCAAAAATGGCACACCAGGGATTTTGTGCATCCAACGGATCAGTGAAAAGACAAAATAATGTATCCATTCGGGATCACCGAAAAATAGAATGGGCTTGATCAGGTAGCGGTACATGTACAAACTAAAAAAAATCCGGCCGCAGCGGGATTAAATTATTTTTTGGCGGGGTTGAGTTTTTGACTCATCTCCAGTGAAAGGGCGGAGCGCTCTATTTTTAACTTTCCCGCCAGGGTCTCGATGACGCAGGTATTATCCTTGTCATTGAGTTCCACCACTTTGGCGTGAATCCCGCTTTTGGTGATAACCCGATCCCCTTTGGACAGGTTTTTCATAAAGTTCTTTTCTTTTTTTTGTCTGCGCTGTTGTGGCAAGATGATAAAGAAAAAAAACACCACTAGCATTAAAAGTAAAAAGGGCATCTGCCCGGAGAATCCCTCCATAGGTTGTTTTAATTAATTACTATTTTGCTGACGCGCTTTGGCCGCATCATCACGTTGTTTTTGCTTTACTGGGTCGGGCGATACCATGGCTTTGATCCTCAACGTTTCACGTCCACTGGAAGTATTGGCCGAAATGGTAACGGTTTTTTGTTGCATATTGGGCTTATTGCTGGAATCAAAACTCACCAAAATCTCTCCAGTAGCACCAGGAGCAATAGGTGTGTTTTTGGGATAATTCGGAACAGTACAACCACAACTTCCTCTGGCATCTACTATGATCAAATCGGCTTGACCGGTATTGGTAAAAGTAAAGGTAGTTTGAACGGTTTCACCTTCTTTAATGGTTCCAAAATCGTGTACGGTTTTGTTGAACGACATGGCTGCCGTAGCAATAGGGGCTTCGGTAGCATTCTGAGATGCTTTTTCCTTATCCACTTTTTTAGCGGCACTTTCGTTACAGGCACTGGCACTGAACAACAAAGCACAAACAAAAATCCAAGCTAATCTTTTCATTATTTTTTTTTAATAGTTTATTATGTTCAAATTTAGCAAAAAAACATTAAATCAGTCCCCTGCCACTTTTATTTAATCGACCGGATTCTTCAAAGTCTTTGATCGTTTTATCCAATATCCCATTGATGAAAATATTACTTTTTGGTGTGGAGTAGTCTTTGGATATTTCAATGTATTCATTCATGGTAACCTTAGGAGGAATAGAGGGGAAATAAAGCAGTTCGGCCATGGCCATCTTGATCATAATGGCATCCAGCAATGCGATCCTGTCACTGTCCCAGTTGGGTGTTCTTCCAACCATTTCCTCTTGTAGGGCATCGTTGTTCACCACTACCTTTTCCAGCAGTTCTATGGCAAACTGTGGATCCTCTTCCCCTGCGTTCATCTCCGGGAAGTAGAGACTATTACTATCTTGGGGGTCTATTTTATGAAGTATTTTTAAAAGGAAAGTATTAACCACAGGCAGATCGTCAATCCAGGTCAGTTCCTTGTCTTCGATATAATCGTAAAAACCATCGGATGGCGCAACAATTTCTTTAAAAAAAAAGGTGATGATGCCCCTGTCCTCATCTAATGAGGGGGATTCTTTCTGAGCGTAGGTTTGGAATTTATCGCTGTACATCAGTGCTTTAAAATTGGTTTTGACATAGTCAAAATCCAACTCCCAAAATTTGATTTTTCTTTTTTTGATGTAGTTGATCAAAATGGGATGTTGGGCGATGAATTGTAGAATTTTGTTTTCCACCAAGGGAGCAGGGTAGAAAGGATTTGCGTTGGTTCTTAGATCTTTTTGTAAATCTTTTTGATCAATAGCGTGTTCATAAATCGATTTGAGAAAAGCCAAAAGCGCCAAGTAGAGGGAAAAAGTATTGAGATAGCTCTTTTTGAAAAAATCAACTTCTTGTGCCAAGTTGCCCTCCCGATTTTGCAAAAAGGAATACAACGACTGCATTACTTTGATGCGCAGATGTCTTCGGGTTAGCATTTATTGAATCACCAATATTTGATACAAAAATAGGACTTTAGATTTAATTACAATCAACTAAAAAAGCTTTTTGAATTTGAGAACAAAACCATTTGATTACCTTTGGCTTTTGTCAAATGTACTCTAGCGAAATGGATGAATGAGAGCACTGCAATACCTCAATAAGTACCTTAAAAAATATTTTCTGAAATTACTTTTGGGAATTGTAATCACAATCATCTCAAGAGTTTTTTCATTATTTGCCCCCCGTCTGATTGGGGAATCGCTCACCGCAGTTGAAAATTATCTGGTAAATCATCAAGGAGACTTGGCCGCACTCAAATCATTGCTATTGAGCAATATATTGATCATTATCGGTACGACTCTACTCTCAGGCTTTTTTACCTTTCTCATGCGTCAAACTATCATTAATGTATCCCGATACATCGAATTTGATCTCAAAAATGAAATCTTTTCGCACTACCAAAGATTGACCCAACGCTTTTATAAAAACAATCGAACCGGCGACCTGATGAGCAGGATTAGCGAAGATGTGAGTAAGGTCAGAATGTATGTAGGTCCAGCAATTATGTACAGCATCAATACGGTGACCTTATTTTTATGTGTAATCACCATCATGTTCAGTATTGCTCCCAGATTATCGATTTATACCCTGATTCCACTTCCCCTTTTGTCAATAACCATATATAAACTCAGTAGGGTAATCAACGCCAGAAGTACCGTAGTTCAGGAAATGTTATCAAAGTTGTCGTCTTTTACTCAAGAGACCTTTAGCGGTATTTCTGTCATCAAATCCTATGGATTAGAGACCAATACCCATCAAAACTTTGACGTTTTGGCACTGGAGGCCAAAGAGAAAAACATGAATTTGGTCAAGGTACAAGCCTGGTTTTTTCCGTTAATGATCCTTTTGATCGGCTTGAGTAACCTGATTGTGATTTTTATTGGTGGGCAACAATACATGGATGGTACCATAGAAATTGGAGTATTGGCAGAGTTTATTATCTACATCAACATGTTGACCTGGCCGGTAGCAGTGGTTGGATGGGTAACCTCCGTTGTCCAACAAGCGGAAGCTTCGCAAAAAAGAATCAATGCTTTTTTGAATGAAACCATCGAAATTCAAGATGGGCCCGGGGTAGATGTTGCTGTCCAAGGAGAAATCAGCTTTGAAAACGTTTCATTGGTCTATCCTGAAACACAAATTAAAGCCTTGGATGGCATCAGTTTTAAAGTGGAAAGAGGAAAATCACTGGGCATCATTGGTAAGGTGGGCTCCGGAAAATCTTCTATCCTCCACCTGATCAATCGTCTTTATGATCCTGATTCGGGTAACATTTTACTGGATGATCATAACATTATAGATTTTAAACTGCAAAAATTGAGGAGCCATATTGGAAATGTTCCTCAGAATGCATTTTTGTTTTCGGAAAGCATTGAGGAAAATATTCGATTGGGCAAACAAGACGCCAGGGAAGAAGAAATCATCGAAGTTTCCAAAAAAGCAGCCATACACAACAACATTAAAAAATTCAAGCTAGGGTATAAAACCCTTCTGGGTGAAAGAGGACTGACCTTGTCCGGAGGACAAATACAAAGGGTGTCTATTGCACGAGCACTGATCAAAGACCCCCAAATACTACTTTTCGACGACTGTCTTTCGGCAGTAGATACAGATACCGAGGAAAAAATTCTAAAAAACCTCAAGGAATTTTCTCAAAACAAAACCACAATAATTGTTAGTCACCGTATTTCCTCAGTGAAAGATGCCGATCACGTAATCGTATTGGAACGAGGTAAAATTATTGAGCAAGGAGAGCATCAAAAACTAATCGATCTCAAAGGGTTCTACTATGATCTTTTCAACAAACAACAGAACGAAAAAGAATATTAATTTGTTTTGTTTCAAATTTTTTATGATTTTTGAAATAATAACTGAATTAATTTAAACAAAAGTTCAATGTACAACAACAAGGAAAAGGACCAGGAAGAGATATTTTCCAAAGTTCTACGGGCAGGGAGAAGAACTTATTTTTTCGACGTGCGTGAGACCAAGGCCAGTGATTATTACTTGACCATTACCGAAAGTAAAAAATTCACCAATGATGATGGAACGTTCCACTACAAAAAACACAAAATCTATCTCTACAAAGAGGATTTTAGTGACTTCAGTACAATTCTAGCTGAAATGGTTGACTTCATCATCAAAGAAAGAGGAGAGGAAGTTATCAGTGAAAGGCATCAAAAAAATTACAACAAGGATAAAAATTTAGATTCAGCTGAAGTTTCTGGGAACAACTTCATTGATCTCAACTTTGAGGACATATAAGTCCGAATAAATCTAAATTTTCCATCATCGATTGTTTTACAGGCTTTAGATTTTAATTAGATTAGTGCCCAAAAAGTAATCAAATGGCAAGAACTGAATCCTATATGCTTCCATTAAATACGAAAGCACCACATTTTTCTCTTACCAACGGTGTTGATCAAAGCCTAATTACCCTAGACCAAGTCAAAGGGGTAAAGGGTACATTGGTTATATTCATGTGTAACCATTGTCCTTATGTGTTGCATCTGCTTGACAAAATGGTAGAATTGAGTCATGAAATCAAAGCTTGGGGCATTAATACCGTGGCCATATGCAGCAATGATATAGAAAATTATACCGACGATCGGCCGGAACTCATGAAAAAGCTGGCCATAGAGAAATCCTTTGGCTTCCCCTATCTATTCGACCCCACCCAAGAAGTTGCCTTGGCATATGAAGCGGCTTGTACACCTGATTTTTATCTTTTTGATGAAGACTTAAAGCTTGTTTACCGCGGTCGTTTTGACGATGCTCGTCCCAAAAATGACAACCCCGTTACGGGACAAGATTTGATGGAGGCCTGCAAAAAATTGTCTGAGGGCCTGGCTCAGGAAACCAATCAGATTCCTAGTATGGGTTGTGGCATCAAATGGAAAGCGGGAAACGAGCCCAAAGGATTTTCTGTCTAAAAATCGACCAACTCTACTTCAAAGATCAAGGTAGCGTCGGGAGGAATAACACCGCCTGCTCCTCGGGATCCATAGGCCAACTCACTGGGAATAACCAGTTTTGCCGCAGATCCTTTTTTGAGCAAAGCGATCCCCTCATCCCATCCTTTGATTACCTGACCTTGACCCAGTGGAAATGCAATGGGCTCATTGCGTTGGTAGGATGAGTCAAAAACGGTTCCATCGAGCAACATCCCTCTGTAGTGTACCGAAACATTTCTCCCTTTTGGTGGGTGATCTCCAGACCCTTCGCGGGTGATTTGATAGAAAAGTCCATTGGCGGTTTGATCCATACCACTGGTCAATTCCTCCAATGTTGCTCTGGCAGCTTCTTGAGTCGCTTTGATTCGAGCTTCTTTTTCATTGACAAAAACATCGAAAGCAGCAGCAGCATCCCAAGCCTGGGCATCCGTTCCGACACGTTCAATGGTAATGTTTTGAATCGTATCATCTTGTGCGATGGCATCTACAACCTCTTGACCTTCGACCAAGTGTCCAAAAACAGTGTGCTTACCATCCAACCAAGGGGTGGCGGTATGGGTGATAAAAAATTGGCTTCCGTTGGTACCGGGGCCTGCATTGGCCATCGATAAAGTGCCCGGTCGATCGTGCTTGAGCTCCGGATGAAACTCGTCATCAAATTGGTATCCTGGACCCCCAACGCCTGAGCCTTGTGGACACCCCCCTTGAATCATAAAATCTGCGATCACGCGGTGGAACTTCAGACCGTCGTAATAGGGGGTTCCTTTGGGACTCACCTTGTTTTCTATTGCTCCTTCAACAAGACCAACAAAATTCCCTACCGTACCCGGTGTTTTGTCGAAGGTCAATTGAACTTTGATATTTCCTTTTTCAGTTTTGAAATGGGCATAAATTCCCTCCTGCATGATGTGTGTTTTTAATTTTTGCGAAGATAACAATAGTTGAAAGAAATGAGGTGATTTGGATTAATTTCCAACCTCACTAATGAATTTCAGTCGAAAAAGACGCAACTCCTCGTCCTCGTAATCTCCATCGAACTCATCCGAGGCCAAATGCAAATCATCGGAATCCGCTTCCATAAAATAATCGGTCAATTCTTCAATTTGATCATCGTCAAAAATGTCATTGATCCAATAATCAATATTGAGTTTTGTCCCGGAAAAAACAATGGTCTCCATTTCTGTGATCAATTTAAGCATATCCATTCCCTTGGCAGAGGCAATGTCATCTAGTGACAACTTTCGGTCTATGCTTTGAATCAAATACAGCTTTAAGGCTGAATTGGCTCCAGTGCTTTTAATGATCAGATCATCGGGACGGATGATTTGATTTTCATCTACGTATTTTTTGATGAGTTTAATAAATTTTGACCCATAACGTTTGGCTTTACCCTCTCCTACTCCATTGATTTGATTGAGTTCTTGTAAACTGATCGGATATTTGAGTGCCATATCCTCTAGTGAGTATTCCTGAAAAACAGCAAAAGGTGGAACATCTTCTTCCTGGGCCACTTGTTTTCTCAGTGAGCGTAACAAATCCATCAACACTTTGTCAGTGCTTCCTTGAGATTTATTGACCACCACATTGGGGTTTTTGGATTCATAGTCGTGGTCGGCGGTAATTAAAAAAGAACCAGGTTGATCGAAAAAAGACAGCGCTTTTGGAGTGAGCTTGATGATCCCATAGGTTTCGATCTCCTTAGTGAAATAACCGCCAATCAATGCCTGTCTCAGCAATGCCATCCAGAATTTAGGATTCTTGTCTTTACCAATTCCAAAAAAAGGTTTTTCGTGTGTTCTGTGCGATAGTATTAATGCATTTTTGGCACCGACCAGGGTTTTGACAATTTCTTTTGACTTGTATTTCTGCTTGGTATCCGATACGGTTTGAATCAAAATTTTTAATTCCTCTCCGGCTTCACTTTTGGATTTGGGAAAACGCATGTTATCATCCATATCTGCCCCTTCTCCTTTTTCGGAATCGAATTCCTCTCCAAAATAGTGGAGTATGAATTTTCTCCTCGAAATGGAGGTTTCTGCATAGGCCACCATTTCATTGAGAAGCGCAAATCCAACTTCCTGCTCTGCCACGGGTTTTCCCGACATGAATTTTTCCAATTTCTCAATGTCTTTATAGGAATAAAAAGCCAAGCAGTACCCTTCTCCCCCATCTCTACCGGCCCTTCCGGTTTCTTGGTAATAGCTCTCTATACTTTTTGGAATGTCGTGGTGAATCACAAACCTGACATCGGGTTTGTCGATCCCCATCCCAAAGGCAATGGTGGCGACAATCACGTCGCAATCTTCCTTGAGGAACATGTCTTGATTGCGTACTCGCGTCTTGGAATCCAGGCCCGCGTGATACGGCAAAGCATTTATGCCATTGACCTGCAATACCTTTGCCAATTCCTCTACCCGCTTTCTGGAAAGGCAATAGACAATTCCGGATTTACCCATATTACTTTTTACAAACTTGATGATATCGGTTTCAACCTGATCCGTTTTAGACCTTACTTCATAATACAAATTGGGCCGATTAAAAGAAGACTTGAACAACTTTGCATCGGTAATTTTTAAATTTTTCAGAATATCCTCTTGAACTTTTGGGGTGGCTGTTGCGGTCAAGGCAATAATGGGAATTTTCTGCCCGATTTGATCCAAAATGGTTCTCAGATTCCTGTATTCGGGTCTAAAATCATGTCCCCACTCCGAGATACAATGGGCTTCGTCTACTGCTAAAAATGAAATTTTTAAGGTTTTAAAAAAATCAATGGTGTCCTTTTTGGCCAGCGACTCTGGGGCTACAAAAAGTAATTTGGTCACTCCATTAATCAAATCTTGCTTGACCCGAAGTGTCTCGGTTTTATTTTGAGAGGAATTTAAAACATGGGCAATGCCATCGTCAGCAGAGATACCTCTGATGGTGTCAACTTGGTTTTTCATTAATGCTATTAGAGGAGAGACCACAAGTGCTGTGCCCTCACAAAGCAATGCAGGCAACTGATAACACATGGATTTTCCGCCTCCTGTAGGCATGATGACAAAAGTATCCTTGCCAGAGAGCAAATTCTCAATGACCGGCTCTTGCAAACCTTTGAAACTCGAAAAACCGAAGAATTGTTTTAGAGATTTTTTTAAATCTTCTTGTTTCTCCAATGGGTGGCTTTAGTTTTAAAAATTAGCTAAATTTGTAAATACAATATAAGTCTTTTAGCAAAGAAAAACTAATCAAAAATTACAAATTGAGCGAAACCTCAACCGTTACCGAAATTGCTCGTAACACCATTAGTCTTGAAATCCAATCTTTAAAATCATTGGGGGAATCCATTGGTCCCCATTTCGATCAAGTCGTTCAATTGATTCATCAATCCAAAGGTAAAGTTGTGGTCACTGGCGTTGGTAAAAGCGGCATCATTGCAATGAAGATTGCTGCGACTTTAAGCTCGACAGGCACTCCTTCCTTTTATCTCCACGCTGCCGACGCAACCCATGGTGATTTGGGAATGGTTGAAAAGAGAGATGTAGTGATAGGAATTTCTAAAAGTGGAAATTCACAAGAAATAAAAGATCTGATCCCCTTTTTAAAAAACTATGGCAACACCCTCATAGGAATGACTGCCAACTCTGAATCTTTTTTGGGAAAGCAATCCGACCACCTGCTTTATACGCCGGTTGCTCAAGAGGCTTGCCCGCACAACCTAGCACCCACCACCAGCACCACGGTGCAAATGGTATTGGGAGATGCGCTGGCAATGAGTTTGATGGAACTCAACGGTTTTCAAGCCCAAGATTTTGCTCAAATTCATCCTTCAGGAAGTTTGGGGAAAAAGTTACACCTCAAAGTCGTTGATTTAATTGCCGATTCCAAAATTCCAAGGATCTCTAAAGATTCGACCCTAAAGGAAGTGATCTATGAAATCTCAGAAAAAAGACTAGGGGCTACAGTTGTGGAAGAAAATGGGATTATATGTGGATTGGTTACCGACGGTGACATCCGTAGGGTTTTGGAAAAACACGAAAACATCAGTGGACTAAAAGCCATTGAAGTGATGACACAAAACCCCATAAGCGCTAACGAAAATTTGTTGGCGTTTGAAGCTTTAAAATTAATGCAAAGTAAAAAAATCAATCATTTGGTTATTTTGAATAAAGACAATACCTACAGAGGTATTGTTCATATTTTAGATTTTATTAAAGAGGGTTTAAATGGATAGAAATCCTAATGAAATGTCTTTTTTAGACCACCTGGAAGAGCTTCGGTGGCACCTAATTCGATCTTGTTTTGCCATTGTAATATTGGCCTCGGCAGCTTTTATAGCGAAAGATTTTATATTTGATACCATTATTTTTGGCCCTAAAAAAATTGACTTCCCCACCTACAAATGGTTTTGTCACCTTTCCGAATCCTTCGGGCAAGGGGATAGTTTTTGTATCAGTGAAATGCCATTCAGAATCCAGAGCAGGACCGTAGCGGGTCAATTTTCTGCCCACCTGTGGACTTCCATTTTGGCAGGTTTTATTGTGGCATTTCCCTATGTGATCTTTGAATTTTGGAAGTTTGTAAGTCCTGGTTTACACGAAAACGAACGAAAAAATACAAGGGGTTTTATTTTTATCTCTTCCCTACTTTTCTTTATCGGAATACTTTTTGGTTACTACATGGTTACTCCCCTATCCATCAACTTCCTAGGCAATTATACCGTTAGTGGCGAGGTGTTTAATGATTTTGATCTCAGCAGTTATATTGGACTGTTGAGGGCTTCTGTTTTAGCCAGTGGACTCATTTTTGAATTACCCATTATCATTTACTTCCTCACCAAAGTGGGAATCGTAACACCCAAATTTTTGAGTAAAAACCGAAAATTTGCATTGGTGATCGTATTGAGTTTATCTGCCATCATCACGCCTCCCGATATTGTAAGTCAGATCATTGTGAGTATTCCCCTATTGATATTATATGAAGTGAGTATCTTTATTTCAAAATTCACCTACCGCCGCATAGAAAAAGAAATGCAAAAAACCTCCTCTGACAAATGAAATTAAGTGCTGAAAATATTGAAAAGTCCTACAAAGGAAGAAAAGTGGTCAAGGGGATTTCCATCGCTGTTGAACAAGGAGAAATTGTAGGTTTATTGGGCCCCAATGGCGCAGGAAAAACGACTTCTTTTTACATGATCGTAGGTTTGATCAAACCCCAAGCCGGTAGGATTCTTTTGGATGATATCGACATCACCTCCTTCCCTATGTACAAAAGAGCACAAAACGGAATTGGTTACTTGGCTCAAGAAGCCTCCGTATTCAGAAAACTAAGTGTAGAAGACAATATTTTGAGTGTTTTACAACTCAGCAAACTTTCCAAAAAGCAACAAAAAGAAAAAATGGAAGCCTTGTTGGAAGAGTTTGGTTTGACCCATATCCGTAAAAGCAGGGGTGATTTGCTATCGGGCGGGGAAAGGAGAAGAACTGAAATTGCAAGAGCACTGGCCACCGACCCTAAATTCGTTTTGCTCGATGAACCTTTTGCAGGGGTTGATCCTGTAGCTGTCGAAGACATTCAAAAAATTGTCGCCCACCTAAAGAAAAAAAATATTGGTATTCTCATCACCGACCACAATGTTCAGGAAACCTTGGCCATTACCGATAAAACCTTTTTAATGTTCGAGGGAAGTATTCTTAAAGCTGGAACCCCGGAAGAGTTAGCTCAAGATGAGATGGTTCGAAAGGTATATCTGGGTAAAAACTTTGAACTTCGTAAGAAAAAAGTTGAATTTTAGCGAATGTGGTGGGGTTTTAACCCATCAAAAATACATCCATTGCTTTTTAAATACTTTTCACAACTTTCTATACATGGAATATAAAGCCGGGTGAAGTATCCGCTGATTGACTTTACTTTGGCTACTTTCTAAAAATAGATTAAACCCCTATCTTAAAAAGACTATTGTTGATCAAATTCAAAAATAGATAAACCAACACCCCCAAACTAATCCCCCCCAAACCAAAATAATAAATCAATACGGGTGCGGATACAATCAAGAGCATTCTCAGAAGCGTATCCAGTTTACCGGTTTTCAATGACTTAAAAGAAAAAAGATCGAAATTGGCATTCATCAAGAGAACAAATATCAAAGTCAAAAAGATCAATCCCGGGTTAGAAATTACAACCGGTTTCAAAAAGGAAAAATCAGGATGTTTTATCAATAAAGGAAGTGCACCAAAAAACATGGCCATAGCCGGAGTGGGCAAACCTATAAAGTGATTTTTTTTTGAGCCGTCAATATTGAATCGAGCCAATCGAAAAGCGGCCCCCAAGGGAATTAAAAAACCGATAAATACCCACGGAATAAATTCTACTACTGCGTTGAGTGGCCACCCTACGGGAATTTCCAAAGGTTTGTTTCCAGCCATTACAAAGAGCTGAGCCAAAATGATTCCAGGGGCTACCCCGCAAGTAACCATGTCAGCCATAGAATCCAACTGCACCCCCAATTCACTATCGACTTTAAGCAAACGGGCAAAAAGACCATCCCAAACATCGAAAAAAACGCCTGCCAATAGAAAAATGAATGCTGTTTCGAATTGAAATATATAGGCGAAATAGATCGAAAAACAACCCGACAAAAGGTTTAATGAAGTAAAAAAATGCGGAACTGATTTTTTAATCATTAGTTTTGTTAAACCAATTATTAATTAAATATTTCGGCAAATTAAGACTTGATCCACTAAGAAAAAAATAAGCAGACATAAATTCCATGATTATTTATAAAAAGCCCGCGCTGTTATCTATTCTTTCTGGAGTATTGCTCACCCTATCTTGGCCTGTTGAGGGCTTGTCCTTTCTAATATTCTTTAGTTTAATCCCTCTGTTTTTTGTTGAGAATCAGATCATTGAGGGGAGTTCGAAACGAAAAAAACTACGTTGGTTTGCCCTGAGTTATTTAGGATTTTTTATTTGGAATGTAGGAACCACTTGGTGGATCGTCAACTCCTCTGTTTTTGGAATGGTTTTTGCCATTTTGTGCAATACTTCTTTTTACGCCATTCTGATGATGCTTTTTCATTGGTCCAAAAAAAGACTTCCTCTGCGAACGGCCTATATTTTTCTCGTTACCCTTTGGATCGCATTTGAAAAATTTCATTTAGAATGGGACTTTTCTTGGCCTTGGTTAAACCTTGGGAATGTTTTTTCTGAGGACATACAATGGATACAATGGTATGAGTTTACCGGATCTTTTGGAGGTACACTATGGGTTTTATTGATCAATATTGGTCTTTTTGAAGTTTTTAAAAATCATCCTCCAAGCTTGAAAAATAGCCTTTGGGTTAAAAAAATGAGTCCTTGGTTGATTGGTATTGCCCTCCCCATTTCAATTTCATTAATGCTATACCAAAGCGAAAAAGACCTCACCCCTACAACTGAAGTTTTACTACTACAACCCAACATTGACCCATATAACGAAAAGTACGATAAAGAAAATAACTACTACTTTGATTTGATGGCCCATATGACCGCCGATCATATCACCGATGAAACCCGCTATATCTTTACTCCGGAGACCTATTTTGGGGCTGGATTCGGTGCTTCACTCGAGGAATTCAAAACGACCACTTTGCATCGTAAAATTGATTCCCTACTCGAAAAAAATCGGGACATACAGTTGATTAGTGGAATTCAATCTTACAGTGTTTACAGAACTGACAATCCACCCACACTGACAGCGAATTTTGTCAGAAATGGGGTGTGGGTAGATTTTTACAACTCGGCACTGAAGATGGAATTCCAACAAGAGCCGGAGTTCTATCATAAATCTAAATTGGTGGTAGGGGTAGAAAACATACCCTATAAAAGTTTTTTTAGACCCCTATTGGGAGAATTTTTACTCGACATGGGAGGTACAGTGTCCAGCCGGGCGATCCAGCAACACAGGAGCGTTTTTGAACACAAAAAAATCAACCTTAAAACAGGCCCAATCATCTGTTACGAATCCATTTATGGTGAATTTGTAACCGAATATGTAAGAAAAGGAGCTCACTTTTTGGCAATCATCACCAACGATGCTTGGTGGGGAAATACACCTGGCCACAAACAATTGCTCAGTTACGCTCGCCTGAGGGCCATAGAAAACCGCAGGAGTATAGTAAGAAGTGCCAACACGGGTATTTCAGCCATCATCAACTCCAAAGGTGAGATTACCAATAAACTGCCTTATGAAAGCAAGGGAGTGTTGAGGGGGAAATTTGCGCCGACAGAGCGGATAACTTTCTACACCCAATATGGGGATTACATTGCCCGTTGGTCTGGCTTTATTGCAGTGCTATTTTTTCTTATCGCAATCAGCGGAAGACTGAAAAAAAATTGATGAAGTCAGGCGCATCTTACGACTACAAATAATACCTCCTATAACAAAGATTTTTGATTTGTGATGGTTTTATACAATCAATAATTAATTATTATTATTTTCGCAGAAGTAAACAATTTAAGATCAAAGAAGTAAAAGCCTCCATTTACTTTTTGCCAATGAAAGAATGAAAGGGATAGATATGAGCAGGTACAAACTTTACACCAAAAAAGGAGATGATGGAACTACAGGGTTGCTCTCGGGCAAACGTGTAAGTAAACACCATGTCAGGATAAAAGCCTATGGAACCGTTGACGAATTGAATGCGTGGGTGGGTATGATCAGAAACTTTAAGATCGATAAAAATACCGAAAACACCCTCGTTAGGATTCAAAATGAATTGATGACTGTGGCCTCTCAATTGGCCGATGACACTTCTTATGAGGTCTCCAAATTGGTCAAGATATTAGAACCGATAAACGATGAAAATGTCAAATATCTTGAAGATCAAATCGATCTGATCAACGATGAGCTTCCGGAACTGAAAAACTTTGTAATTCCAGGGGGACATGTCATTGTTTCCTACGCGCATTTGGCCCGTTGCACTTGTAGAAGAGCAGAAAGATTCGTGACCGAATTGAATGAGATTGAAAATGTACCCCATACCATCATTGCATACATCAACAGACTTTCAGATTTCCTTTTCATATTATCAAGAAAATTAGCGCGGGATTATGAAGTTGAAGAAATAAAATGGATTGCTCAAAAAAAATAGCAACACTTCTTGGATAATTCTATTAAAAATCTATTTTTGCAGAAATTTGTAACTTATGTATTGGACGTTAGAACTTGCCTCATATCTCAGTGATGCCCCCTGGCCGGCGACCAAAGACGAATTAATTGATTTTTCGATTCGAACCGGAGCACCCTTGGAGGTAGTAGAGAACCTACAATCTATGGAAGATGAAGGGGATGTTTATGAATCTATTGAAGAAATATGGCCCGACTTTCCAACCGAAGAGGATTATCTTTGGAATGAGGATGAATACTAATCTCAAAAATCAAAAACTAAAAGTCTCAAATGAGGCTTTTTTTTTGCTTAATTTTATTCAGATTTAAAACTAACGAATGAGCCTATTAAATTCCGTTTTAAAAGTTTTTGTTGGAGATAAAACCAAAAAAGATTTGGCTAAAATCTTGCCCTTGGTAGACCAAATCAATTCCCACTTCAACTCATATAAAGACCTCAGCAATGATGAACTCAGAGACAAAACCCTGTCTTTTAAGAACAAAGTCAGTACTGATTTAAAGGAGGTCAATGATCAAATTCAGGAGATCAAATCCGAAATTGAAAAAACTGAAGACATTGATCAAAAAGAAAACCTATATCAGAAGGTTGACAATTTGACCACCGAAAGTGAAAATATCATCGCCCAAACCCTTGAAGAAATTTTACCCGAAGCATTTGCTGTGGTTAAAGAAACGGCGAGAAGATTTGTTGAAAACACCACCATCAGCGTATCGGCAAGCGAGTTTGACCGTCAACTCTCACAAGACAAAAGCTACGTTAACTTAAAAGGTGATCATGCCATTTGGTCCAACGCTTGGGATGCTGCCGGTAAACCCATTGTTTGGGACATGATCCACTACGATGTACAATTGATCGGTGGTATCGTACTTCATCAAGGTAAAATTGCCGAGATGCATACCGGAGAAGGAAAAACTTTGGTTGCAACCCTGCCTGTCTATTTGAATGCCCTTACGGGGAAAGGAGTTCACCTGGTGACCGTCAACGATTACCTGGCCAAGCGAGACAGCGCATGGATGGGACCATTATTCGAGTTTCACGGCATGAGTGTAGATTGTATTGACTACCACAAACCCAACAGTCCCGAAAGGAGAAAAGCTTATTTGGCCGACATTACTTATGGAACCAACAATGAGTTTGGTTTTGACTACCTCAGGGACAATATGGCGCATTCAAATACCGATTTGGTTCAACCCAAACATCACTACGCCATTGTCGATGAGGTCGATTCTGTTTTGATTGACGATGCCAGAACCCCATTAATCATCTCTGGCCCCACTCCCGAAGGAGACCGACACGAATTTGATTTACTCAAACCAAAGGTTTCTGCATTAGTGGCCCAACAGAGATCATTCCTCACCGGAGTACTGGCAGAGGCCAAAAAGAAAATCAGTGAGGGAGACACCAAAGATGGTGGATTTCTTCTCCTGAGGGTTTTTAGGGGGCTGCCCAAAAACAAAAGCCTCATCAAGTTTCTAAGTCAGGAAGGAGTAAAGCAACTCCTGCAAAAGACAGAAAACTTCTATATGCAAGACAACAATAGGGAAATGCCTAAAGTTGACGCTGAATTGTATTTTACCATTGATGAGAAAACCAATCAAATTGAATTGACCGATAAAGGAATCGAAACACTTTCATCGGAAAATGAAGAAAAGAACTTTTTTGTCCTACCTGACATTGGTGGTGAGATTGCAAAAATCGAAAATCAACAGCTCGAACCTAAAGAAGAAGCTGCGCTCAAAGAACAACTCTTCCAAGACTTCAGCGTCAAGGGAGAACGCATCCATTCCATGAATCAACTCTTTAAAGCCTACACCCTTTTTGAAAAAGATGTAGAATACGTGGTCATGGAAAACAAGGTCATGATTGTGGATGAACAAACCGGAAGAATCATGGATGGCAGAAGATATTCCGACGGACTCCATCAAGCGATTGAGGCAAAAGAAAATGTAAAAATTGAAGCCGCTACCCAGACTTTTGCAACCATCACTCTTCAGAACTATTTCAGGATGTATGAAAAATTGTCTGGAATGACTGGTACGGCCATTACCGAAGCCGGAGAATTCTGGGAAATTTACAAACTGGATGTCATCGAAATTCCTACCAACAGACCCATTGCCCGAAAAGATCGAGATGACTTGATCTACAAAACCAAGCGGGAGAAATACAATGCCGTCATTGAGGAAGTAACTGCATTGTCAAAAGCCGGAAGACCGGTGCTGATTGGTACCACCTCTGTAGAAATATCGGAGTTGTTGAGTAAGATGCTCAACATCAGAAAAGTACACCACAATGTATTGAATGCCAAATTGCATAAAAGAGAGGCTGATATTGTGGCAGAGGCAGGAAACCCAGGGATTGTAACCATAGCGACCAACATGGCCGGAAGGGGAACCGACATCAAACTATCCGATACCGTAAAACAAGCCGGTGGACTGGCCATCATCGGAACAGAACGTCACGATTCAAGACGGGTAGACCGCCAGCTTAGAGGTCGATCCGGTAGACAGGGAGACCCTGGAAGCTCACAATTTTACGTCTCTTTAGAAGACAACCTCATGCGACTTTTTGGCTCCGATCGTGTGGCCAAAGTCATGGACAGAATGGGACTTGAGGAAGGCGAAGTGATTCAACATTCTATGATGACCAAATCCATAGAACGGGCGCAAAAAAAGGTTGAAGAAAACAACTTTGGTATCAGAAAAAGACTGCTGGAATACGATGATGTAATGAATGCCCAGCGGGAAGTCATCTACAAAAGAAGAAAACACGCACTGAGTGGAGACAGAATCAAACTCGATATCGCCAATATTCTCTACGATACCTGTGAGGAAATCACATTGACCAACAAAGCCTCCAATGATTTTAAAAACTTTGAATTTGAGGTCATCAGTAATTTTTCCATCACCTCTCCCATAGCAGAGGAGGCCTTTCAGGAAACCGCAGAAAACGAAATCATCAACCAGCTATACGATCAACTTAGCGAACATTACAGCAATAAAATCACTGCCAATGCCGCATTGGCATATCCTGTAATCAAAGAAGTTTATGAGCGACCTGGTAATACATTTGAAAGAATCGTGGTGCCTTTTACCGATGGGATCAAAACATTAAAAGTGGTGACCAACCTGCAAAAGGCTTACGAAACTGAAGGTAAATATTTGGTTCAGGATTTCGAAAGGAACATCACCTTGGCGTTGATCGACGAGGCTTGGAAAACCCATCTACGCAAAATGGACGAACTCAAACAATCCGTCCAACTGGCCGTTCACGAGCAAAAAGATCCCCTTTTGATTTACAAATTTGAGGCCTTTGAACTCTTTAAGACCATGATCAATAATTTGAACAAAGAAGTACTTTCTTTCCTCTTCAAGGGAGGCCTTCCCAGTCAAAGTGATGATCAGATTCAAGAAGCCAAAAGAAGACCCACCACACCCAAAGGATACAGAACTTCAAAAGATGAAGTCCTCAACACCGATGAAATGGCACAACGAAATCGCAATGTAGGAGCTGGCGCTGGTGGTGGACAAAGAAATGTGGTAGAAACCATTGTTAGAGAAAGACCCAAAATCGGAAGAAACGAAAAGGTAGTCATACGAAATGTCAGTTCAGGCGAAACCAAAACCATCAAATTCAAGCAAGCCGAGCCACTGATCAACAAGGGGGAGTGGGTCATCAATAATTAATTTTATAAATTAGTGATCGCAATAATAGGGTGATGGAAGTTTATGCTAAGGTTTTGTTGTGGGTAGTTCCCTTTTTTTTAATATTAATTATTGCAGAGATTGCCTACGGTCACTATACCGGCAAGCAGACCCATAGATTTATGGACACCCTCTCCAGCTTGAGTTCCGGCATGACCAATATTCTCAAGGACATTTTGGGTTTGGTAGTGGTCATCGTTTCTTATCCTTATTTACTTGAAAAGCTTGCTCTGATCAAGCTAGAAAACAGCTGGTCATTGTACGCCATTGCGTTTGTCTGTATTGATTTTGCGAGTTACTGGGGGCATCGATTGAATCATAAAATCAATTTCTTTTGGAACCAACATGTGATCCACCACAGCAGCGAGGAGTTTAATCTGGCTTGTGCCCTGAGGCAAAGCATATCGAATATATTGGGTTATTCTGCTTTATTTTTAATTCCTGCAGCCTTGCTCGGTGTCCCTCAACAAATCATCAGTGTCTTGGCTCCCCTTCATTTGTTTGGTCAATTTTGGTATCACACCCAACACATTGGAAAACTCGGATTCCTTGAATATGTTCTAGTTACCCCATCACAACATCGTGTTCACCATGCCATAAACCCCATTTATATCGATAAAAATTTGGCCGCTATTTTTTGTGTCTGGGACCGCTGGTTTGGAACCTTTCAAGAAGAGTTGGAGGAGGAACCTCCTGTCTACGGTGTGTTAAAACCGGTGCATACCTGGAACCCGTTGATCATCAACTTTCAACATCTATGGGGTATGATTCAGGATGCCTGGCACACCCGTTCTTGGAAAGATAAACTTACACTGTGGTGGAGACCCACCGGATATCGACCCGATGATGTGGCTTTGAAATTCCCCAGAACAAGAATAAGTACTGAATCCTCCTTCGAAAAATATAATCCCGAGGTGAGTTATTTCAAAAAAGCTTGGGCACTTTTCCAATGGCTGTGCATCACGGTTTTGTTGCTCTTATTGCTCTCCAACTACGGGTCGTTTTCTTCCTCTCAAGCACTCCTTATGGGCGGACTGATCATGATCTGTATTTTTGGTTTCACCTCACTGATGGATGGTTATCAATGGTCCTATGCTTTTGAATTAGGTAGAAACTTCTTAGGCTTGTTGTTTTTTTGCCTACCCTATCAAAGTGACTTTTATTTGACTCATATTCCAGGATTGTTCTACTTTGGAATCATCTACTTTTCATTCAGTATCATAGGGTTGCAAATGCTGGATTAAAAAAAAAGACCACCCCTTTGAATGAAGGATAAGAAAAAAGTATTGTTGTTGGGACCTGCACACCCGTTTCGCGGCGGTATTGCCGATACCCAAAATTATTTAGCCCAAAATTTAAAAGCACTCGGGCATGATGTAAAGGTCTTCACCTTTACGACCCAATACCCCGAACTTCTCTTTCCCGGTAAAACTCAATTCAGCGACGAAAAGGGCCCGGATCAACTCAAAATCAAAAGAAAAATTCACAGTTTCAACCCCTTAAATTGGTCTAAGGTTGCCCGATCCATCAACCGGCTTAAACCTGATTATGTAATTTTTAGATACTGGACTCCATTCCTTGCCCCTTGTTGGCATGTCATTGCACGTGGGATCGATAAAACCATCAAAAAAATAGGCCTTGTCGATAATTGGATTCCCCATGAAACCAAGTTCTGGGACAAAAGCCTAACCCGAATTTTTTCAAGTCAAATGGATGCCTTTGCTTCCCTATCAACGGCTGTTGGGGATCAAATTTCGTCCAACGAACCTCAGCTGCCGATATGGAAGGGATTCCATCCCATTGCAGACCACTTACCTCAAGCCATCACCCAAGAAAAAGCTCGTAAGGCATTGGGCTGGCCCCAAAACAAAAAAATTGTACTATTTTTTGGTTTGATCAGAAAATACAAAGGCTTGGATTTACTCATAGAAGCTTTTTCTAAAACCCCACTGAATCGCTCGGATGTGATCTTGGCCATAGTGGGTGAGACATATGAACCACAACATAAATACACCGAACTCATCCAAAAACACAAACTCAGTGAGCGAGTAATTTGTGACTTCAACTATGCCAATACCCAAAAGACCACGCATGCTTTTTGCGCAGCAGATGTCATTGCTCAAACCTATATCAGTGCTACTCAAAGTGGGGTAACCCCCTTGGCCTACCATTTCAAAACACCACTTTTGGTATCTGACCTTCCGGGCCTTAACACCCCCATTTTGGAGGATCAAACCGGAATGATCACAGAAATCGAATCTCTAAAAATAGCCGAGAACCTAAATAAAATGCTCTCTGATGATAGGCTTTCAGAATTTCAACCCTCCTTTCAAAAAGTAGGTAAGAAATACAGTTGGAAATCTTTTGGAAAGTCTTTGATGTCCTTTATGGCTCAGTTATAAATGATGTTAGTGGAGTAAAATTTGTACTTTTAAAAAAACAACTACATGAGAAACCTATTCATTGTGATCTCCCTTTTGGTAATGAGTTCTTGTACTACCAAAGTTGAGTCTTCAAACAATACCCCTCCCAATATCATTATCGTCTTTACAGACGATCAGGGCTATCAGGATTTGAGCAGTTTTGGGTCTCCCAATATCAACACCCCACATTTGGACCAAATGGCCAAAGAGGGGCTGAAACTCACTAACTTCTATGCCGCACAGGCGGTGTGTTCGGCATCAAGAGCGGCGCTACTCACCGGTTGTTACCCCAATCGAATTGGTATTGCCGGTGCCTTATTTCCGCATCACAATATAGGAATCAATGCACAGGAAACCACCTTGGCAGAAATGTTAAAAGCACAAGGTTATAAAACTGCGATCTTTGGGAAATGGCATCTGGGACATCACCCGGAATTTTTACCCAATAACCACGGTTTCGATGAATTTAAGGGCATCCCCTACTCCAACGATATGTGGCCAGTTGATTATGAAGGAAATCAAGTCCCTGCGGATCACCGACTGGCAAAAGCATACCCACAACTTCCTTTCTTCAATAACTTCGAAGTGGTCAAAGAAATTCGAACATTGGAAGATCAAGCGCAGTTGACCACTGAACTGACTGAAGCTGCCCTAGATTTTATTGAGCAAAACAAAGAGAACCCATTCTTCTTGTATGTTCCACACCCAATGCCTCATACGCCCATTGCGGTTTCTGCTAAATTCAAAGGAAAAAGTGAACAAGGCTTGTATGGAGATGTTATTATGGAAATCGATTGGTCGGTGGGACAAATCATGAAGAAGCTCAAAGAACATCAACTTCACGAAAATACTTTATTCATTTTTACCAGCGATAATGGACCGTGGTTGAGTTTTGGGAATCATGCGGGCAGTGCATTGCCCTTGAGGGAAGGAAAAGGTACCGCTTGGGAGGGAGGACAAAGAGAACCTTGTGTGGTCTATTATCCCAAGGGAATTAAAGGAGGAAGAACTATTGAAACCCCCATGATGGCCATTGATATATTGCCCACCATTGCAGAAATCACCGGAGCAACTTTACCTAAGAATAAGATTGACGGAAAAAGTGCATGGGACATTTGGACTGGAAAAACTGACCAAAGTCAACACCAAGCCTTTTTCTTCTATTACAAAAAGAATGAATTGCATGGGGTTCGATACCAAGATTGGAAACTCTATTTTCCTCACACCTATCGCACCCTCAACGGCAGAGCAGTCGGACAAGACGGATATCAGGCCAAATACGAGATGAATACGGTTGAAAATATTGAGCTGTATGACCTTAAACACGACATCAGTGAAACCAATGACGTAGCCTCACAGCACCCTGAAGTGGTCGAAAAAATAAAAGTCCTTGCCGACGAAATGCGAAGTAAATTAGGAGATAAACTTTACAATATTGAAGGAACTGAAAATCGGCCGGTAGGAAGAATTAATTGATCTCAAAAACATGAAAACCATGCATCTACTTTTAAGTCTAATATTCATAAACACTTGTCAGATTGGTGCTCCTGCGCCAGAAGATCGTTCGACGGCAGTGTGGAACCCCAATGAGAACTTTCAAGGTAAAGCCAAAGCCTACTTTGCCTCCGGATGCTTCTGGTGCGTAGAATCCGTATACGAAAGCTTAAAAGGTGTTGAAGAGGCCTATTCCGGCTATGCCGGAGGGAAAACCAAAAACCCAAACTACTACCAAGTAATCACTGGGAAAACAGGACATGCGGAAACGGTGGAAGTGATTTATGATCCTAAAATAATTGATTTCGTCACCTTGGTAGAAGTTTTTTTTGATTCCCATGACCCCACCCTGCTCAACCAACAAGGTCCCGACCGGGGAACACAATACCGCTCCGTAGCCTTTTATCAAAACGAGTCAGAAAAGAAAATCATAGAGGAACATATTTCTAGACTCACAATGGAAAAAGTTTATCAACAGAAAATCGTAACCGAAGTCAAGCCGCTATCGAAGTTTTATTATGCAGAGAAATATCATCAGGACTATGAAAAGAACAATCCCAATGATCTGTATATTTTAAATGTTTCCAAGCCGCGACTGAATAAATTTAAAGCCATATCCCCTGAATTGCTTAAGAAAGAAGAGCATTGATGTTATGTTAAAATCGCTCCGTTAAACCTTCGCCAGATACGGTAAAACACCATTCCAACCAAGGAACCGAAGGCCATGCCAGAGACCACATCCAAAGGATAATGTACTCCAATATATATCCGACTGTAGGCCACCAAAAAAGCAACGAACAATAACAAAAAGGGCAAGCTGTTGTATTTGACCCGAAAAATACTTGAAAAGAAAACCGCTAAGGCGAAAGAATTGGAAGCATGACCTGAAAAGTATCCATACAACCCTCCGCAAGTGGGTTTGACCAGTCTTAACATCTCTTTGATCGCAGGCTCGTGACAGGGCCGCAAACGCTGAAAACCATATTTAAAAAGATTGGTTACCTGATCCGTAACCAAAATGAGAAGGGCAACGAATAAAAGCAACATTAAAAAAGGTTTAAGACTTGTTTGCCTGAGGTACATAAAAGCCAAAAATAAATAAAGGCTAATGTTGGTCGCCTTATTGGTCATCAACATCCAAAAACCATCAAAGGTATTGGATCCCAAATGGTTGAGAAAAAGAAATAATTGTTGATCTAGGGCAATGAGTTCTTCCACGGGCTAATCCAAATTTTCCATCTCTTTATCGTAGAAATCCAATGCCTGCTCAATAAGCTGGGCAGTCTGGGATTCTAATTCCTCTCTGTCTTCTTTTTCAAACTCTTCCATCCAGTGGACTTCATCATTTGCCACGTTGAGAAAAAAACGGGGATACTCTGTGTGGGCAATAAAAATTGCGTCCTCCAATGCCGAGCTGTCTGCAATCAAAAACTTTGGTAAATCCATTTTAAATATTGGTTTAGGGAACTAATTTTTGGGAAAGATACTGAAATCTGAGAACCAACAACAGTGCTGAAAGTATTAGTCCTGTTAATAGTCCAATCCAAATTCCATAAGTAGCCCACTCGGTATTTAGTCCCAAATAGTAGGAAATGGGAAAACCTATGGCACCATAGGAGATAAAGATCAGAAAGGCCGGGATAATCACATCCTGAATTCCCCTTAAAGCTCCTAAAACCACAGCCTGAAGCCCATCGGCTATTTGAAAAAAGGCAGCGATCAGGATCAAATTTGAGGCAATTTCAACCACTTCATTGACGTCTGAAGAAATCTCAGGTGCGTTGCCATCCAAGTACAGCCAAGGAAGTAGATCGTGGGTAGCGATAAAGAACAAGCAAAAAAGAGAGCTCATCAAAAAAATGAGTAAAAAGGTAGAGACTGCCACCCGCCTGAGGGCGGTAAAATCTCCACGTCCTTTTTCGTTTCCAACACGGATCATAGCGGTTACCCCAACACCAATGGCAACCATATATGTCATTGATGACAAATTGAGTGCAATCTGATTGGCAGCTTGGGGATTTTTACCCAACAAGCCCGACATCCAAATGGCCGAAGTAAAAAAAGTAACTTCAAAAAACATTTGCAATGCAGAGGGAAGTCCAAGAGAAAAAATTCTTTTAAAAAGTGATTTTTTAAGCTTTACCCTAAACAGTTTGCGATTGTATCTTTTAAAACCCTTTTTATTTTTTACGTTGATCGCCATAAACAAAACCATTGTCCATCGTGAAAACAATGTTCCCAGAGCTGCTCCCTCAACACCCAATTCTGGAAAACCATGGAGTCCGAAAATCAAAAGGTAATTCAACAGCACGTTGATCACATTGCCCATCAAGGTAGCATACATGGCCAAACGGGTCTGAAATAAGCCCTCTGCAAACTGCCTCAGTCCCTGAAAACCAACCAATGGCACCAGCGACAGGGCCACCCAAAAAAGGTAAGGCTTGGCCAAGGCAACCACCTCATTGGACTGTCCCATTTGAGACAACAACGGTTGCGCCCACAGCACCAAGGAGGCCAAAACAAGACCCAATCCAAAACACAGAATCAGCCCATGAACAAAAATATATCTGACCTTATTGTGATTTTTTGCACCAAAAGACTCGGCAATCATGGGAGTAATGGCGGTAGAGAATCCTATTCCCAGAGACATGGCCACAAAGACAAAACTGTTGCCCAATGACACGGCGGCCAATTCTG
>CAJXEG010000002.1 GCA_913052425.1 uncultured Flavobacteriaceae bacterium
CTTCAATAAGAAACTCTAGGGGATCAAAATGTGAAAATATTTGCTCTTGTTTTATCCCAATGTATTTATTCAAAACATCACTAGGATATTGAGTTAATCCCTTGTTCCAAACCACAACAAAAAGATGATTGATTTGGTGTTTTTTACAATTATAAACTAAATCTTTAATATTGGCTTCAGATTTAAGAGCGTCGCTACCAACATTAGTTACCCAAACTCCTTTTAAAGAACTTTTGGGCAGATATTTTTCTAAATATGTTTTTGAGGGAGAATTACAATAAGTAAAAAATATAGTTATACTGACCGCCAACGACTTGTAAATTGAAAGCATTACTTAATCTAAATTTGGTGCCAATTTAAAAAATCATTTATAAAATATATCTACTATTATTTAATTTAAGTAGTTATAGCTGTTTTGTTATATCTATATACACAATCTATTTACTCTAGGAAAAAATATTCTACAAAACCCACCCCCCTCCAGGTAATCAGATAGGTTAGGAAAGTTTTTAGGTTTTAAAAAAGGTAGGTTTTTTGCCAATATGTTGCCAAATAGGTAATAAAAAAACCGTAATAGCCTATTTTAATTACTATTACGGTTTTTGTTAGCGGTCTGGACGGGACTCGAACCCGCGACCCCATGCGTGACAGGCATGTATTCTAACCAACTGAACTACCAGACCTTAATGTTAGCGTGTGCAAATATACATTGCATTTTGATTTTCCCAAATTAATCACTTATAAAAGAAATCATTTGTAAGGTTTCGTTGGCCCTATTCAACCAAAGCGAAAAAGGATTATTAAACCTTTCTGTATTTATTCCTTATCGGATTTACTTTTGTTTACCAAAAAATTGAGCAGTGCAGCGATCCCCAAGACGATCATCAGGAACAAATCAGTCCTAGAGGATAAAATTTGCTTTGGGAACCATCCTAAATTGGATAAAATAAAAATCAAAAGGGCCAACATGGATAAGACTATCATTGCTATCCCCTGTGGCCGCTGGGAAAATACGCCCAACAAAATCATAGGCCCCATCAATGCAGTCCCAGAAAAGCTCAGGCGAGCCAACAGCACCAATTCATCAGAGCTAACCAATGAAAATACCAATGCAGAGAGGGCGAACAACAATATCACCAACCGAATGGGACGTAAGTTGTCCTCTTCCTTTAGACCGAGAAGTCCCTTGATTTCATTTCCCATGGCAAACAATTGGGAATCAGAAGTGGACATTGCGGCAGCAAACAAACCAATAATGATAAAAGCAGCGATCATTTCGTGTTGTTCCTCCAAAAGCACACCTCCTAAAAATTCGGCAGTACTGGCATCAGCGTAATAAATGGCACCGTACATTCCAATAATGATGGTGGGAAGAATGACCAGCATGGCAAAAAAACCTACCGCCGTAGCCATTCTTTTTAAAGCACTGTAATTTTTCATGATTACCAAACGGGTAGACAACTGCGGTTGAGTAACCGGGATCATCAATATAGCAAGTGCAGAGGCGATCAAAAATTGTGGACTGAGCAATCCTTTGGGGCCCGGGGTTGACAGCAAATCTTGATTAATGGCAGCCACACGCTCAAAAAGCGCGTTCCATCCCCCCACTTCATTCAAGCAATTGAATGCAACAATCCAAACCACAACCAACAACAGAGTACCTTGTAATGAATCTGCATATATGATGGCTTTGAGCCCGCCCAACTCCGAATAGACCAACATGATCAAAACAATCCCTATCGACCAGCCCCAAACAGGAATAAAGTCCGGGAAAGCAGAAACCAAAAATATGGCTACCCCACGGATTTGAATGGCGATGTAAGGGATAAGGAATAAAAAAACCGCAGTAAAATATAGGTAACCTGCCATTCGATTTTGGTAGCATTTTTGGAGCAATGCAGACATTCCTTGAAAAGGAGATTTCCCCACCCTTTTTCTTAAATAAAACCCGAACCACAAGATCAAAAAAACCATTATCGCATCTGAAAAAGCAAGAAAAATCCAGGCTCCTAAACCGTTAGCTCTGGAAAAATCGGGCATCCCCAACAGGGTAAAAGTGCTGAAAAGCGTTGCGGCAAAAGTCATCAAACCAATCGCAACACCGATCTTGGTTCCCCCCAACATAAAATCTGTAGAAGTTTTGATCTGTTTTTTTGTCCGCCATGAAAAAAACATCAAAATTCCAATGTAAACTGTACCGATAATTAAGAGATAACTGAGCATATTATTCTTCTTTTAATTCGTCTGATTTAAGTCGTGAGAAAACATAACCTCCCAAAGCAGTCAACAAGACCAACAACAAGCTTATTAAAATTCCAAACCAGAGGGTAAATGGCATCCCCAACAAATAAGGATCCACTTTGTTTTGCTCCAGAATCCAAGGTGAAAATTGAATGGCTGCACAGCCAAAAACAGCTACAACAATCAGCCTCCAGGCATTTTTTAATTTCATAATCAAAGGGTTTGAATGGTCATTCCTCCATCAGTATGGATGATTTGTCCGGTAGCATAGGGAATCATTCCCTCGGCCAAAGCAATAACGGTTTTTCCCAAATCCTCGGGTTGTCCCCATCGCCTTTGCAAGGTCAATCCCGCTGCGATCATTTTATCGTATTTTTCAATCACTCCGGCAGTCATGTCCGTACGGATCACCCCGGGTTGTATTTCATATACGGGAATATCAAATTCCCCCAGTCTTGCAGCCCACAGTTTTGTCGACATGCTCATGCCCGCCTTGGAAATGCAATATTCCCCCCGATTGACAGAAGCTATAGTAGCAGAAACAGATGATATATTAATGATCGAAAAAGAATCTTTTGAGTTTTTGGTCTTTTGCTCAATCATCCAATTTGCAGCCTGCTGGGTAAGGAAATAAGGCCCTTTTAGGTTGATGCCCATCAGCCAATCAAAGCTTTGTTCATCTGCTTCCAAGATGTCTTTTCTTTCCTTTGGCGCGACTCCTGCGTTATTGACCAAAAGGTTGAGCTGGCCCCATTTTGCTTTGATGTCCTCCATGATTTTACGACGGTCGTCGGCACTGCCTACATTCCCTTGGCAATAAATGGCCTCGCCTCCCTCTGCATTAAGTTGTTTTAGGGGCTCCACAACTTGGTCTGCCGCCCGAACACCATTGATGGCCACCCGATAACCTTGCTTGACCAATGCTTGAGCAATTCCCAAGCCTATGCCTCTGGAGCCTCCTGTAATCAGTGCAACGGGTTTCATTTTAAATCGGGTATTCGGATCCATGTTTTTTTCTCCCAACTCTCAAGTCCCAACTCGGCCAATTGGACTCCTTTGGCACCCTCCATCAAGTTCCAAGGAAAGGGGGTATCCAATACCACGTGTTTGAGGAACAATTCCCACTGCGCCTTGAAGGCATTGTCAAAATCCTCCTGCTCAGGAACCTTTGTCCAGCCTTCTCTAAAATCGATAGGGTTGGGAATGTCTGGATTCCAAACCGGCTTGGGCGTATTTCCATAGTGTTGTGTCCAGCAGTCTCTTAATCCTACCACCGCCGAGCCTTTGGTACCATCTACGTGCAGGGTGAGTAAATCATCCCTTCTGACCCTTGTGGTCCATGAGGAATTGAACTGAGCAATGACACCTCCCTCCAATTCAAAAATGGAGTAGGCCGCATCATCGGCAGTACAATTATAGGGCTTACCGTTTTCGTCGATGCGCTCCGCAATGTGAGTAGCACCCAAACAAAAAACACCCTTAACGGATCCAAAAATATTATCCAATACATACCTCCAATGACAGAGCATATCGACAATAATTCCTCCATCGTCTTCTTTTCTGTAATTCCAACTGGGTCGTTGGGCGGGGACCGTGTGGCCCTCAAAAACCCAATAACCAAAATCTCCTCTAACGGACAAAATTTCACCAAAGAAATCATTTTCAATCAGGCGTTTCAACTTGAGCATGCCCGGAAGCCAAAGCTTGTCTTGAACAACACCGTGCTTTACTCCTGCTTCTTCACATTCTCGATACAAGTCCAATGCAATATCTGTTGATGTGGCAATGGGTTTTTCGCAATAAACGTGCTTTCCAGCAGCCACAGCTTTTTTGATGGCATCTGCCCTTCTTCCGGTTGTTTGGGCGTCGAAATAGATTTGATATCGGTCATCCGACAAAACCTCTTCCATGTTGGTCGTCCATCGTTCAACTTGGGTCCTTTCGGCCAGTGCTTTCAGTTTATTTTCATTGCGACCTACCAATACCAACTCAGGCATAATCACGGCATTATCACTTACTTTTACCCCTCCTTGGGATATGATGGCAGCCAAAGACCGAATCAGGTGTTGATTGGTTCCCATTCTTCCGGTCACCCCATTCATGATGACCCCTATTTTATGTACTTTCATTGAATTTGTTAAGTATAATTTAAATATGATTTTTTTATATCTTCCAAATATAGCTTTTGATCTTGAGCCCACAATCGTTCAGAAAAAACTTCTACTTCGTTGTAGCCGTCAAAACCAGCCTCTTCTAACCACATTCTGATTTGTCTGACGGGAATACAACCTTCACCCATCAAACCTCTGTCGGTCAGAAAATCGATTGTTGGTACGCGCCAATCACAAACGTGGAAAGCCAATATATTTTTATTTTTTCCGCACCTGATGATTTCGTTTTTCAGTTCGTTGTCCCACCAAAGATGGTACACATCGATGGCGATGCCCACCCAAGGGGAAGCAATTGCTTCACACATATCGTTGGCTTGCCCAAGAGAGACCACAGCGGATTTGTCTCCGGCATACATGGGGTGTAAAGGTTCAATGGCCAACTTGACCCCGTTATTTTGGGCATGGGGAATCAAAGCGGTAATGCCTTTTTGAATCTGTTGGAGGGATATCTCAAGGGATTGTCGGGGATCCGCTCCGCAAACCAATACCACCAAAGGAGCACCTAGGGCAGCCGCCTGGTCTATGGCCAAGCGATTATCCTCCAAAGCTAAATCCCTTTGCTCGGCATCTACCGCAGGAAAAAAACCTCCTCTGACCAAAGAAACAACCTCCATTTGATGGGCGTCCAACATGGCCTTAATGCTTTTTAAATCTTTACCCTCCAACAGATGCCGCCATATAGAAATGCCTTTAATGCCCGCTGCCGAAAAATGCGAAATACACTCCTCTATGGTCCATGGCTTGGTGGTTTGTGTATGGACACAAAGCTTCGAAAAATTATCTATTGAAGCCATGAACGCTTATTTTTTAATGCAATTGGTAAATTGGTAATAAGGCTCGTTGTCAATCATTTTTTGAACATAAATGGCCAATTCTCTAAAATGATAATCTCCCCACATGCAAGACTCACCGTTGGCAATTTTACTCCCCTTGGGAACATGATCCCATCCATTGGGTTGGTGGTAAATGGTGTGCAACAACAAACCGTGGTGTTCCACATCGGTACTCAGATAGGGTGGCTGTAAAAGAGAATCAAAAACGGTCAGTCCCGCTTGCCAATATTTTTCACCCTCTACCTTTTGACCCTTTTTATTGAGGTAATGCCCCAGTCGCAAAAGACCTTGAGCGCCAATGGCCGAAGCAGAACTGTCTACAGGTTCCCAATCGTTATAAGGATCAGCAGGTCGGTTGAGGTAATCTCCCAATTGGTGTAGATTGGGTGCCCCGGTATCCCAGTAGGTTACTCCACAAGACGGGCTGTGTTCTATATAAAAATCGCAAGTTGCTTTGGCTCCTTTAAGCATCATTTGGGTGATCTTTTCCATACCCCCAAGAGGTGCCAATTGATCACTGTCAATCAACTCAAGTGCCTCTAACTCCTCTGCAAATCCAAGCATTGCCCATGCCAAGCCTCTGGTCCATGTAGTAAAACCTGTATATCCCTGCTGAGCGTTGGGACATCGGTATTGGCCGTCATTTACATTAAAGACGCTCTCGTGGGCTGTTCTTCCCCAAATGTCATATTGATCTCTGCCCTCTCCATAATAAATGGAATATTTTGCAGTAGCCTCAATGTGTTGAATGGCACGATCCAGCAATGATATTTTTCGATCACCCTCACCGTGATAGCTGTGACCCAACATATGACTGGCCATCAAAATTCTACATGATCTTATTGTGTCCACAAACAAAGAATGAGGACCGTTAAAGGAATTGATAAATCCACCATTGGGCAGGTCTGTCCAGCGCGAAGCTTGAACCGCTCCTGAAATTTTAATAGCTAACTCATAAAAATGGGCTTCCCATTCATTGTGTTCGATCTTTCCTTCATGCATCAATCTCAACAAATTACCGTAGGTACTCAAATTGTTAAAGCCGTGGTCGTGAACACCCGTATGACTGACATGCGTAGCCATTTTGTCTAAAATTTGCTTTTTTGCTAAGTCAATAAATTGACGGTCCCCAACAGCATCGTATTGTAAAACCGCAGAACCGAATTGGAAGCCGTGGGTCCACTCTGTCCATCCACGAGTGGCGTACTTACCATCAACGGTAAATACGGGAGCACCTTGGGATTCGTCATATTCAGAAACGATCCGGTTGATTTTTTCTCCTGAAAGCTTCCAGAATAAATTTATTTTTTCTCTTAATTCCTCTGCTTTGAGACTGTTGTTTATGGCAATCATTGATGAGTAATTTTATTAATAAAAATGAAATATACTAATCTATAAATAAATTCCCAAAGACATTGGATTGTATATTAAACAGTATGAGTTTGGGCTTAGATTATGCCCGATGGTAGAGTATTCTATTGAACAAAAAAGATGGTAGGGAAGAAAAAGTAGGGTGTTCCCCAGAAGATAAAACACAATGTAGGTAAAGAGTGGGCTAATTACAGTACCGCATCCAAAGCGTCGGCATAGGCCTTTTTAGGGGCTACACCTACTTGTCTGCCAACCAATTCACCTTTATCAAAAAGCAATACGGTAGGGATGTTTCGTACCCCATATTTTGCAGCATACTCCTGATGTTGGTCAACATCCAATTTGCCTACTACAGCCTTACCTTCGTAGTCCTGACTGATCTCATCAATGATGGGCCCTACCATGCGACAAGGTCCGCACCAAGCTGCCCAAAAATCTACAATGACAGGTTTATCCGATTTCAAAACCGTTTCTTCAAAATTTGCGTCGGTAATCTCTAAAGCCATATTCTAAAATTTAGACATAAAATTAATCATTTTAAAAAATGTGACATTGCCCTTGGCGATCAAATTTACTTATTGAAATATTATGTATCATAAAATGCGATCAATTCAATTTGTAATGCCAACGTTTTTCTTCCAAATGTGATAACAATTCTTGGGAAATGGCTAATTTTTGTTTGCGGCTTGCTAAGGTCAATTTGAGTTGTTTTTTGGAATCAATGACATCAAAAAAGAGCGGTTTGTCTCCCTTAAAACCATTGAGTTCTTTCTTCAACTGCTGAATGCTGTCTGATTCCAATTGCCGGATGTCCAACTGCAAGGTCAATTTTTTTGAATTTTTGGATAGGGTATCGTGCAACATCTCAAAATTAATAAACTGTATTCTGGGATCTCCAATTCTGCCTGTTTGTTGATTTCTCCAACCTTCTTTTATGTTGATTTTTATACGAATAAACTGATTGACACTGATAAAGTGTTTGAATTTGAGGTACTCCTCTCCAAAAATTCTAAACTCAAACTGATCTGAAAAATCCTCTAGGGTGAATCGGCCCCAGCCTTTTCCGTTTCTGGATTCTAAATGTTCAATTTCATTGACGATTCCGGCAACATTAAGGTTTTTATTGACCAAGGATCTGAGGTCTTTTAGTTGAGTCAAATTTGCGTTGGTAAACCATTCCATTTCCTTTTTAAAATCATCTAAGGGATGACCTGAAATGTATATGCCCACGACTTCTCTCTCTTTTTTGAGTTTCCCCAGATTGTCCCATTGGGGAGAGGGTGGGATAACCAACTCTTGATAGACTTGATCTGTATTTTCTCCAAAGAGGCTGGTTTGAGATGAATTTTGGCTCTCTTGATATTTCGAACCAAATCGAATGACCTTCTCTAAGAAAATTACCCCATCTCCGTCAGGATTAAAATACTGTGCTCTATGCGTTCCTTCAAAGGAATCGAACCCACCAGCCAAGGCCAAATTTTCGAATGCTTTTTTGTTGGCAGCTCTTAGGTCTACTTTTTTGACCACATCAAAAATAGTTTGATAGGGGGCTTCTTTCCGGTGCTCGATGATGGTATCTACCGCTCCTTTTCCAACCCCTTTAATGGCACCCATTCCAAAACGAATGGCGTTTTCTTCGTTTACATTGAACTTGTAAAAAGACTCATTGACATCCGGCCCCAATACTTTGACTCCCATCCTCCTGCACTCTTCCATAAAGAAAGTAACCTGTTTGATGTCATTCATATTATTGGAAAGTACCGCCGCCATATATTCTGCAGGATAATGAGCTTTAAGATATGCGGTTTGATATCCAATCCACGCATAGCAGGTGGAGTGGGATTTATTGAAGGCATAGGATGCAAAAGCTTCCCAGTCCTTCCAAATTTTATTCAATACCTCTTTGGGATGATTGTTGGCCTCTCCCCCTTCGATAAACTTGGGTTTGAGTTTTTCCAGTAATGCAAAAATCTTTTTTCCCATTGCTTTTCGAAGCAAGTCGGCTTCACCTTTGGAGAATCCTGCCAATTTTTGCGACAATAACATTACTTGCTCCTGATAGACCGTGATCCCGTAGGTCTCTTTGAGGTAATCCTCCATCTCCGGTAAATCATACTTGATCTCTTCCTCTCCCTTTTTTCTTGCGACAAAACTGGGAATGTATTCCAGGGGCCCAGGACGATAGAGGGCATTCATGGCGATCAAATCTGCAAAAACATTGGGTTTTAAATCTTTTAAATATTTCTGCATACCCACGGATTCATACTGAAATATCCCCACTGTATCCCCCCTTTGGAACAACTCATAGGTCAATTGATCATCCAAGGGGAATGCGTCCGGATCGAGATCAATCCCGTGGCGGTATTTTACCAGTTTGACGGTATCCTTGATCAGGGTCAGGGTTTTAAGTCCCAGAAAGTCCATTTTTAGGAGTCCCGCTTCTTCCACCACGGCATTGTCAAACTGAGTTACGTTCAACTCAGAGTCTTTGGCCGAGGCAATGGGAACAAAATTGGTGATATCGTCGGGTGTAATGATGACCCCACAGGCGTGAATTCCAGTATTTCGCAATGAACCTTCTAATACCTTGGCCTGCTGTAAGGTTTGACCGGCCAGGTCGTCTCCTTCAAAGATCTCCTGTAATTCTTTGACTTGATTGAACTCCTCCGATCTGAGGTTTTCTTTGAGTTCCTTGTCCTCTAAGGAGAAAATTTTAGCCAGTTTGATATTGGGTACCAACTTGGCAATGCGGTCTGCATCTCCCAAGGCAAGATCCAAAACCCTTGCCGTATCTCTGATGGAAGACTTTGCCGCCATGGTTCCATAGGTGATGATTTGCGCGACTTGATTGGCACCGTATTTTTCAATCACATAATCCATAACTTTTCCCCTTCCCTCATCGTCAAAGTCAATATCGATATCGGGCATGCTCACCCGATCGGGATTGAGAAAACGCTCAAAAAGTAAATCGTATTTGATGGGATCCAAATTGGTGATCCCAAGGCTGTAGGCCACCACCGATCCTGCCGCAGATCCCCTTCCGGGACCAACGGAAACTCCCATTTCCCGGGCTGCAGCGATAAGATCTTGCACAATCAAAAAATAACCAGGATAGCCTGTATTGGCAATGACCTCCAACTCAAAATCTAAACGTTCTTGAATCTCGTCGCTGATGATTCCATAACGTCTTTTGGCGCCCTCCAAAGTCAAATGTCTCAAAAACTGATTTTCGCTGTCCTTTAGGTCATCGGATGCATCAGTAGAAAAATCATCGGGTATGTCAAATTTGGGAAGTAAGACCTCACGAGCCAAGTCAAAGGGCTCTACTTTATCGATGACCGCTTCGATATTGATTATGGCTTCGGGTAAATCCGCAAAAAGGCTTTTCATCTCCGCCTGAGACTTAAAGTAATACTCCTGATTGGGAAAACCGAAACGGTAACCTCTTCCACGACCTATAGGGGTGGCTTGTTTCTCACCGTCTTTGACACAGAGCAAGATATCATGAGCATTGGCCTCGGCTTTGGTCGTATAATAGGAATTGTTGGTCGCCAAAACCTTAATAGCATATTTTTGGGCAAACTGGAGTAAAACCTGATTGGCGCGTTTTTCGTCCTCCTGCTGGTGGCGCATCAACTCGATGTACAAATCCTCACCAAACTGCTCCTGCCACCATTTCAGTGCTTCCTCTGATTGATTGTCTCCTACGTTAAGTATTTTTGAAGGGACTTCTCCATAGAGGTTACCCGTCAAAACCATCAAATCAGATTTGTACTGTTCGACGACTTTTTTGTCAATCCTCGGCACATAATAAAACCCTTGGGTGTAGGCAATGGAACTCATCTTGGAAAGGTTTTCGTAGCCCTTTTTGTTTTTGGCGATAAAAACGATTTGATATCCGTTGTCTCTTCTTGATCGGTCTTGATGGTTTTCACAAACGTAAAACTCACATCCCAAAATGGGTTTTAGCGGGGTGGCACCTTGAGGTAAATCAGCGTTGTGTTTTTTTATGGCTTTGATGAAGTGAAAGGCTCCCATCAAATTGGCGTGATCCGTCAGGCTAACCGCTGGCATTTGATCATCGGCCGCGGTTTGGACCAAATCATTGATCCTAGAAGTGGATTGCAAAACGGAATACTGTGAGTGGGTATGTAAATGAACAAATGGGGCCCTTTGTAAAATTTCCTCTTCCGCATCGGTAAATTTCTTAGAAGGGGTTTCTTCTGTGTTGGCCAGCTCGACCAATCGCTCAGAGGCCGCTTTTAAATTAAAGTGTTTTAAACCGATGCCTTTGACAGGTTCATCCAAAACTTCGGTGAGGTGCTGTAAAACTTCCCCCCTGTTTTTCATGGCTTCGGGTCGGATCCATCCTTTTCTAAAAAGCTCGAAAAAACAACGGGTGGTGGCCTCTACATCGGCAGTGGCATTGTGGGCTTCGTCGAAATGAACATCAAAAAGGTGGGCGTGGAGTTCGCTCAGTGTGGGTAATTTGAATTTCCCCCCCCGGCCTCCGGGCAACTGGCAAAGTGTTGCGGTTTCCTCAGTACAAGTATCGATGATGGCGAAGTTTTCCAAAGGGTTCTGGTCGCCCAATCGCAAGAATTCTGCCCCCATAATGTTGAGGTCAAATTTTACGTTGTGCCCCCCAATAAATTCACATTGTTGGAGTGCCTGCTGAAATTTTTCCAACATCTCCGCTATGGGAATCCCCTCTTTTTCGGCCAGAGCAGTGGAAATGCCGTGAATTTTTTCGGCATCATAGGGAATCACAAAACCATCGGGCAACACCAAATGGTCCTCGTGGGAAATGCAATTGCCGTCCTTGTCATGCAATTGCCAAGCAATTTGAATACATCGCGGCCAGTTGTCTGCATCGGTCAAGGGAGCATTCCAGTTACGGGGCAGACCCGTGGTCTCAGTATCAAAAATCAAAAACATCGATGGCAATTTGAAATACTAAAATAGGGTATTGTCCTTTTCAACGGGTATTGAATTATCAGGAGTTATCAACCAAAAAAAGGATTGAAATCTTAAAGTTTTTAAGCTGACTAATGGGAATGAAAACTATCTTTGCCAAAAAAAGTTATCGAACAACTGTTTGATAAAATTTCCCAAACCCCCAGTCAAAAGGCATTTGAAACAGCACTTTTGAGGGACGACTGTTGCAAATTTAAAGGTTTGGTCGGCTCTGGTCTAAATTTTAAACTGGTTTCTGCCTTTAAGAATTTAGACCGAACTTTTTTAATGGTACTGGACAATGCCGAGCAGGCAGCCTATCACCTGAACGACCTTGAGCAATTGCTCTCCTCCAAAGAAGTACTCTATTTTCCGGCCAGCTACAGAGAAGCTTATAACCCTGAGGCTACAGACAATGCCAATGTATTGTTGCGGTCTGAGGTGCTCAAAAAACTGAGCAATTCCAGAAAGAAAAAGATCATTGTCACCTACCCCCAAGCCCTTTTTGAAAAAGTCATTTCACAACTCACCCTCAAACGAAAAACACTAACCGTCAAAACGGGCGATGTCATAGGTTTGGATTTTGTTAACGAAACACTTTTTGAATATGGTTTTGATCGGGTCAACTTCGTCACCCAACCCGGAGAATTTTCTGTAAGAGGGGGGATCATCGACGTTTTTTCTTTTGCCCATCAGCACCCCTATCGCATCGAGTTTTTTGACGAGGAAATTGAGAGCCTCCGGAGTTTTGACGTCAATAACCAACTCTCCATCAGCCCCTTGGATCAAATCGATTTGTTGCCCAATACCTCAAAGGTCACTTTTAGCGAAAAGCGCAAATCACTGATCGACTCTTTGCCCAAAGAGAGTACCGTGGTTTTTAACCAACTCGACCTCTGCCTGGATCGCATCGAAAAATTAGGCGCCAAGGCGGCCAAACAATTCGAGTCCCTGGAAACCACTGTTCAGTATCCTCCGGAAGTTTTGTTTTTGAATCCGAAAGAACTACTGGAATGTCTGGCCGGCCAAAGCACAGTTTTGATTAACAATTCCGACCACCTCAAGCCTCAGGAACGCATCGGTGCCAAACAAAGTCCTCAGCCTTCCATCAACAAGCAGTTCGATCGGCTGGTTCAAATCCTCAACGACAATCACGCCTCCGGTTTTGAAAATTATATTTTTTGTTCCAGCGAAGCCCAGCGCAAGCGGTTTAATGAAATCTTGGAAGAGATGGAAACCAAAGTGCACTACAAAACTGAGGTTTGCCCACTCTTTGAGGGGTTTGAAGACATCGAAGCCCAAGTCGCTTGTTTTACTGATCACCAGATCTTTGAACGCTACCACAAATACAAACTGCGTTCTGCTGCCGCCAAAAAAGAAGTCCTTACTCTCAAAGAATTGACCCACCTGAAAATCGGGGATTTTGTCACCCATATTGACCACGGGATAGGAAAATTTGGAGGGCTTCAAAAAATTGATGTGGATGGGGTAAAACAAGAGGCCATAAAATTGAGTTATGGAGAAGGCGACATCCTTTATCTCAGTATTCATTCACTGCATAAAATTGCCAAATTCAATGGCAAAGACGGTCATGTTCCCAAACTCCACAAATTGGGATCTAAGGCATGGAAGGCACTCAAACAAAAAACCAAAACCAGGGTCAAGGCCATTGCCTTTGACCTGATAAAGCTCTACGCCAAAAGGAGAGAAAAAATCGGTCATGCCTTTCCGCCAGACAGCTATTTGCAGTTGGAGTTGGAGGCTTCATTTATGTTTGAAGATACACCCGACCAAAGTAAAGCGACAGCTGCTGTAAAAGCCGACATGGAAAACGACCGACCCATGGATCGACTGGTTTGTGGAGATGTAGGTTTTGGAAAAACCGAAGTCGCCATCCGCGCCGCTTTTAAAGCCGCTGACGACAGTAAACAAGTGGCTGTTTTGGTACCCACCACCATACTGGCATTTCAGCACTACAAAACCTTTTCCAAAAGATTGGAAGAACTGCCTGTTAAGGTTGATTACCTCAACCGTTTCCGTTCGACCAAAGACCGAAAAAGAATCTTGGAAGAACTGCAACAAGGAAAAATTGACATTTTGATCGGTACGCACCAATTGGTGAACAAGACGGTAAAATTTAAAGATTTGGGCTTGCTGATCGTAGACGAAGAACAAAAATTCGGTGTGGCAGTCAAAGAAAAATTACGAAACCTGAAAACCAACGTTGACGTATTGACCCTTACCGCCACCCCCATACCCAGAACTTTGCAGTTCAGTTTGATGGCTGCCAGAGACCTGTCGGTTATCGCCACTCCACCCCCCAACCGCTACCCCATTGAGAGCGAAGTGATTCGTTTTGGTGAGTCCCTCATAAGGGATGCCATTCGCTATGAATTGCAAAGAGGAGGGCAAGTCTACTTTATCCACAATCGGGTAGAAAACATTCAGGAAGTTGCGGGAATGGTTCAGCGACTGATCCCAGATGCGCGTATTGCTATTGGTCATGGACAAATGGAAGGCAATCGATTGGAAAAAACCTTACTCGATTTTATGGAGGGTCAGTCGGATATATTGATCGCCACCACCATAGTAGAAAACGGACTGGATGTTCCCAATGCCAATACCATTTTTATAAACAATGCTCAGAGTTTTGGGCTTAGTGATCTGCATCAAATGAGGGGAAGGGTGGGCCGGAGCAACAAAAAAGCCTTTTGTTATTTTATTACCCCGCCGCTGAGTGCTATGGCCTCAGATGCTCAAAAAAGAATTCAGGCCATTTCTCAATTTTCGGAGTTGGGAGCTGGAATTCAAATTGCAATGAAAGACCTGGAGATCAGAGGGGCCGGTGATCTTTTGGGCGGAGAACAAAGTGGCTTTATCAATGAAATAGGTTTTGAAACCTACCAGAAAATTCTTGAAGAAGCCATAGAGGAGTTAAAAGAAAACGAGTTCAAAACACTGTTTGAGGATCAGGAAAAGCCCCTTGAGAAAAACTATGTCAAGGAGGTACAAATTGACACGGATTTTGAAATTTTATTTCCAGATGATTATATCAATGTGGTCAATGAAAGATTGCTGCTCTATAATGAGTTGAGTGCCATAAAGAACGAGGAAACTTTGATGCAATTCAAAAAAAATCTGGAAGATCGGTTTGGTAAAATTCCCCCAGAGGGTGTGGAGCTTTTGAGTACTTTACGCCTCAAATGGCTTGCCTCCAAAATGGGACTGGAACGACTCATCATTAAAAATAAAAAATGTGTGGGCTACTTTTTATCGGATCAACAAAGTGATTTTTACCAAAGCCCTGTTTTTAATCAAATACTGCTTGGGGTTCAAAAACAAACAGAAAAATACAGTATGAAAGAAAAGCAAACCCGAAACGGCCTGCGGCTTATACTGGTCTTGGATCAGGTACATTCGATAGAAAAGTTATTGGAGCAACTCAACAACTTGCTAAATGACTAGAGTGATTTAAGATTTTTGATGACCTCAAAAGCCACATTGACTGAATCTTCATCCATCAGTATGGTAAATTCATTGGAGGTCGAGATGACTTCATTGATGTTGACCCCCTCCCAAGACAGCCTCTGAAAAATAAAGTAATAAATACCGGGTATTTTTACATTGTCGTTGGGCAGTTTGACCGTTATCGCCGATAGGTTTTCGATTTTATCGATGCAAATTTCATCACGGAACAAATCTTCAATCAAAGTAGCGATGTTACTGCCGACCACAATATTGGATTCTCCTACCCCTCTGGAAGAGGTATAGAAAATGTCTTTTTTGTCTTTGATCGCCGTAAGGAATTCGGCCTGAGCCAACAAAAGGGTTTCGGAAAGTTTAAAGCAATAATCGGTCAAAGAGGAACGAACGGTGATGTCCCCCAGGTTTCTCAATACACTAACAATCTTGTGGGTGGAAAGGAACTCCTCGTTGTCGGATATTCGCTTTAATGCCATAACGATGGCTCCACTTCTTGCGGGCTTGCGCAATGCCTTTTCAATTTCGGGCTGAATCTCTCGCGCCAAAGAGGTCAGGTTGATAATTCCTTGCGATAGGGCTGTGGACAAATAGGGCTTGGTCTTGACGTATTCTGATACTTGCGAAGCAATAGTTTTCAACTTGCTATGTTTTATTTCTATGCGAAGTTAAGAATATTAAACATAATGTTTGTTTTACAACATTTTATCCGAAGGGATAAAACGCTTCCATTATGTGATCCTGTTTCCAATCAGCACCATCAAATATATAGGTAATCAAGTCAAAACGTACCGCTACATCTAGTCCCTTCGACTGAACATAATGATCAACAGCAGTAACCAATAATTTGATTTTATTGGAGGAAACAGACTCCTCTGGGGGCAATAAAAAATCGATTGAACGGGCTTTGACCTCAACAGCAACTTATGTGTTTTCTTTTTGAACGATCAAATCTACCTCTGCTTTTAAATAGCGGTAGTTCCTCTCCAGAAGAGTGTATCCTGAGTTTATTAAATAAGTGGCGGCAAGCTTTTCTCCCTTTTTTCCAAGGTTGTGTGTGGGCTAATGTCATAAGTAGGTCGGTTTATATACAATTTAAAATTAAATTCTTAGCTGGGCAATAAAATCCTTATTTTTGCCAAAAAATATAAATGTCCTCGCAGCCAAAAAGATATACTGTTACTGCTGCTTTACCCTATACCAACGGCCCTATCCATATTGGCCATCTGGCCGGAGTTTATGTTCCTGCAGATATATATGTACGCTACCTCAGGCTGAGAAAAAGGGATGTGGCCTTTATCTGTGGGAGCGACGAACACGGAGTAGCAATAGCGATCAAAGCTAAAAAAGAAGGAAAAACACCGCAACAGGTGATTGATCATTACGATCAAATCATCCGTGAGGCTTTTAACAATTTTGGTATTTCATTTGACAATTACTCCCGTACTTCGAGGGCAGTACACCACCAAACGGCAGGAGAAATTTTCAAACAATTGGATGAACAGGGTCAATTTTTGGTCAAAGAAACTGAGCAATTGTATGATCCAGAGGCCAAAGCCTTTTTGGCCGACCGATTTGTCACCGGGACCTGTCCGATTTGTCAAAATACAGAAGCCTACGGTGACCAATGTGAATCCTGTGGAAGCTCACTCAGTGCAACGGATCTAATACAGCCCAAATCTACCCTTTCGGGCAGTGTTCCTGAATTTAAAAAAACCAAACATTGGTTTTTGCCCCTCGACCAACACGAGGCCTTTATTGAGGAGTGGATACTGAAAGGGCATAAAAAGGATTGGAAACCCAATGTTTACGGACAGGTCAAATCCTGGATCGACAATGGCTTGCAAGCCCGAGCGGTCACTCGAGACCTGGACTGGGGCATCCCTGTGCCTGTGGATGGTGGCGCTGGAAAAGTGCTCTATGTTTGGTTTGATGCTCCCATTGGCTATATTTCCTCCACCAAGGAATGGGCCCAAAAGAAAAACATCGATTGGGAACCCTATTGGAAATCTGAAAACACCCAATTGGTACACTTTATCGGAAAAGACAATATTGTTTTTCATTGTATTATTTTCCCTATCATACTCAAAAATACAGGAACCTATATCCTTCCTGAAAATGTTCCAGCCAATGAATTCCTCAATCTGGAGGGTAATAAAATTTCCACTTCCAAAAATTGGGCAGTGTGGTTGCACGAGTATTTGGAGGACTTTCCCGACAAACAAGATGTGTTGCGATATGCGTTGACCGCCAATGCTCCTGAAACCAAAGACAACGATTTTACGTGGAAAGAATTCCAAACCCGAAACAACAGTGAATTGGTGGCCATCTTTGGTAATTTCATCAATCGGGTGATGGTACTGACACAAAAATACTACAACGGAAAAGTCCCTTCGATGGGTGAGTTGAATGCTGCCGATCAAGCTGCTTTGACAAAAATGAAAGAATTTTCATCCCTGATGGAAAAGGAAATTGAGAACTACCATTTCCGAGCCTACAGTCAGGAAGTGATGAATCTGGCGCGATTGGGTAATAAGTATTTGGCGGATCAAGAGCCTTGGAAATTAATTAAGACTGATCCAGAGCGGGTAGAAGCCATTATGTTCACTGCCCTACAAATCTCTGCAGGACTGAGTATCCTCAGTGAACCCTTGCTTCCATTTACGGCCCAAAAGATGATGGATATGCTTCAGCTTAAAGCTACTTGGGAAGATGTAATCAGCGAGGAACCACTTTTGGTTCCCGGACATCTTCTCCAAAAATCCCAATTGCTTTTTGAAAAAATTGAAGAGGAGGCCATTGAAAAACAATTGCAAAAATTAAAGAACAATCTATCCCATGAAAACCAAAAAAATAAAGTGGAGGAGGCACCTAAAGAGATGATTTCTTTCGACGATTTTACAAAAATGGACCTCAAGACGGGAACCATACTCGAGGCAGAAAAAATGACCAAGACCAAAAAGCTTTTGGTATTGAAAGTGGACTTGGGCCACGAGCAAAGAAACATAGTTTCGGGGATTGCAGAAAGTTACCAGCCCGAAGAAGTGGTAGGCAAAAAAGTAACGGTCTTGACCAACCTTCAACCCAGAGCCATCCGCGGTGTAGAAAGTCAAGGAATGCTATTGATGGCAGAGGATCAAGACGGGCGATTGATTTTTATCTCCCCAGAGGACGATAATACCCCAAGTGGTTTGACCATCAGGTAAGTACGCCCTGTGATAGCTGTTGCTTTTGATCCCATTTATGTACTGCCACTTCCCGAAAACCACAGGTTTCCTATGGAAAAATACGACCTACTGCCCAAGCAATTGGTGCACGAGGGCACCTGTGATCCAGACGATTTTTTTTCACCCCAAACCCTTGATGAACATATCGTAAAAGCCATTCACCAAAAAGACTACGTAAACCGCCTGAAGCGCATGGATCTCAACCGATCGGAGGTAAGGAAAATAGGATTTCCCATTTCCCAACAATTGGTGGAAAGAGAATTTATCATCGCCGGAGGAACCCTAGAAGGAGCATTGAAATCATTGCAAGAGGGAATCTCTTTTAACATTGCCGGAGGAACCCATCACGCCTATTCTAACCATGGCGAAGCTTTTTGTATGCTAAATGACCAAGCCATCGCTGCACGATACCTATTGGATCACCAACATGCCAAAAAGATTTTGATCATAGACTTGGATGTTCACCAAGGTAATGGCACCGCAGAAATCTTTAAAAAAGAAGATCGGGTATTTACCTTTTCGATACACGGCCAAAAAAACTATCCTTTTAGAAAAGAACAAAGTGATTGGGACATTCCGCTAGAGGACAAAACCGGAGATGATGTTTATTTGAATGTATTGAACGATACCCTGCCACGACTTTTTGAGCGTGTAGATCCTGACTTTGTGTTTTACCTTTCGGGGGTGGATGTACTGGCCACAGATCGATTGGGCCGATTGGGTATGAGCTTAGAGGGTTGTAAACAAAGGGATGAGCAAGTGTTGGAATTTTGCCAAAAACGTTCCTTACCCATTCAGTGCAGTATGGGCGGAGGTTATTCCAAAGACATCAAACTGATCATCGAGGCACATGCGAATACCTACCGGGTGGCACAGCGTATTTTTTAACGCCAGGTCTGACTTTTCACATTGAGGGTGGCCACTACGATGTCCTTTCGGCTGATTTGTCCGACCAATCGATTTTTGTCCAAAACGGGAAAACGTCTTCTGGTGGTTTTAAAAAACATAGATGCTGCCTCGAAAATGGTCTTATTGGCATCGATGGTATCCACCTCGGAAGTCATAAAATGAGCGACGGTCTTGTCGAGAATGGGCAAATTAAAATAGCGACTATCTGAAATTTCTTTCATACAATCTGCCTCTGAAATTACCCCAATCAATTTACCGGTATTATCCACCACGGGCCCCCCAGAGATACGGTATTTGATGAATTTTTTCATGACCTCGTGAATGGATTGATCTTGATTGAAAACAACCAAATCGCGGGTCATAATATCAGACACCAATAAAGTTTTGTTTGATTTTTTGGAGCGGGTCGCTCTTTCTCCTTGAAAGCTTTTTATCGGCATAACTCATTGTATTTGTATCTCTTAAGATAGTGATTTTTAGAATATCATTTAATATTTTTGATGAGTATCTTTATAAAAGCTCAAACAAAAACCAAGGGGCAATGAATAGAATTGGGATATTGGGTAGTGGATGGTTGGGCTTTGCCTTGGCAAAAGAAGCCCAAAAAAAGGGCCATAAAGTCAAGCTGACAACGACAACCGAAGGAAAGGTAGACCTACTACAGAGGCAAGGATTCCTGGCGCAGTTCTTAAAACTAAGCGAATCGTCCGCAGTGGGAGAACTCGATTTTTTCGAAGGTATTGATGCACTGGTGATCACCATCCCACCGGGTTTGAGAAATAATCCCCAACGCAACTATATAGGGCTAACAGAGCAAATCATTGAAAAAACCGAATCGCACAAAATTCAAAGGGTATTGTTTACCAGCAGTACTTCTGTATATGGTTTTCAAGAGGGAATTATCACCGAATCAAGTAAGTTATTGGGGGATACCACTTCTGCAAAACAAATCATGGCTGTGGAGCAAAGGCTAATAAAAAATGAAAATTTTGAAAGCTGTATTGTTCGATTGGGGGGCTTGCTGGGGCCCGATCGTCATCCCATTTTCACTTTGAGTGGTAAAAAAAATCTCCCCAACCCACAGTCCCCAATCAATTTTATCCACCAAAAAGATGCTGTAGACATTCTCCTACAAATACTCGAAAATTGGAAAGGGGATCAAACTTTTAATGCCGTAACCCCCTTTCACCCTTCACGAAAAGAATATTATGAGCAGATGGCAAAAATCGCCCAACTGCCTCCCCCAACATTTGAACAAAATGGAGCCATTAGAGGGATCATCAGTTCCGAGAAAGTAGTTGGTGAACTGAGTTGTCAATTCACGGTGAAAAACTTGTTAATATTAAATTAGGGGGTGAATCTTGCTTGGCCTATTTAATGATTAAGTTTATGAAAATTAGATTTTGTCAGGTTCATCAGAATATATCGCTGTACTTAAGAAAATTCTTAACCTTCTCAAGAATTCTAAGTTGGAGTATTTAAAGGCTTCGGATGAGTGTAATCTCTCAAAGGACAAGCGGCATTTAAATCTACAATCTACCCTGAGAAATCGCTATTTTCAGGATGTGACCAAGTTATTGAGGTCCCTCAATGTCGAGGTGGAAAGTCTGGTCATCCATCGACTCAACTTTGAACAGATGGTCATTTCCTCCATCAAGAAATCCAATCACACCCATTTGCATAAATGCGTAGAATACGACCAAAAGCTATTGGCTTTGTATGATAAAGCCCTAGCCCTTGATCCCAGTGCCTCCTTTTTGAAAAACCAACAAGAAAACGTTTCTGAATCTGTTTCTGAGGGTATTTATTTCCTAGAAAATGCCGGTATTATTTTAGAATCTTCAAAATTAGGTTGACCCACTCCAAGGATGTCAAGTTGTATTTTGTTATCTTCTGCCATACTGATCATCCTCTTCAACAAAATATTGTACTCTAAATAAAGTTCATTTAGTGATTGATTGAGTTTTTTATTTTGTTTGTTGGCTGCATAAAAATGACATTTGATGATTTGGGTTTGTACCACTTTTATTCTGCTGTAGATGGGAAGTTTATCGAATTCTTCCGGAAAAGGAGATTTTAATAAAGAGCTGGTGGTTTTGTAAAGTTCAGAGATAAAAGTCATAATGCCCGCCGGGTTGAGTTTGGAGATGTCCTCCATGGCATCTTTGAATTTTTTGAATTGAGTCCACTGATTGATATTGTTTTCTTCAATAAATTCAGGCGTAAGTTGGGTGAGTTGGGCGGCATGACCGGGTGCGTCAATCGTTAATTTTTCCTGCGTTTTATCTGCGGTTTGTTGAGTGTCGGATTTTTTTTCTTGGCAAGAAAAAAAGCAAACGATCACTAGAACTATAGAAAAATAACGCAGCATGAAATAAAAATTTAAATACCTATGGTGGTTTGCTTGATTAAAAGAATCGTAAAAAAAATAATTTGTAAAAGATACAACTGATGGGGGAACCATCCCTGTACCGAAACTCTAAAGTAATGAAAAATTGATTGTAAAAACAGCGCCACAGCTGTCCAACCGATATAGTTTTGAAGTGGTGCCTCTCCCCCATCAAAAACCCAAAAATCCAATACCGGAGCAATGGGTTCGATCAATAGGTCGAGAAAAATCATCAAACCAACGCCAATGACAGTGCGCATAAAAAAGTTTTGATAAAACTGCTGTGCGATGGCGCCTGTAATGATGGTTAATAAAGCCCAGTTGACTCCAATGAGTAAAGGAACACCAAAGAATTTTAAACCCAGAGCATCTCCGTATTGGTAATCTCCAAAGATCCAACCCCATTGTACGCCCAAAATTTCGGTAATCATCCCGGTCAAAAAACCCAAAACAACCATTGGAAAAAACCATTTATGCCCGTTGCAATTGATCAGTAAGAGTACAAAATTGATCGATAAGTTGAGTGGGGTGGCCGAAATGAACCACTCAGAATTACCGTAAAGTATGCCCAAAATTCCACTGATGTGAAACAACCAAATGACGGCAATGGAAATGTTTTCACTGTTTAGTTTGACTGGAATCATCTTTAACTTTAGGGTATTAAATCAGCAGCGATCTTGGCGGAGAGCAAACACAAGGGGATGCCACCACCGGGATGTACACTCCCGCCACAAAAATATAAATTTTTGATCTTGGAACTGAAATTGGGATGCCTCAAGAAAGCGGCCATCTTATCGTTGCTGGAGCTGCCGTACAAGGCGCCCAAGTAGGAGGATGTTTTTTGTTCAATCAGTGGAGGGGTCAAAACTTCTTCTTCCTGAATCAAAGCGTTCAAATCCACCTTGAGGATGCGATTGAGTTTCGCAATGGTTTTTTCTCTCAGCTTGTTTTTTATTTGATCCCAATCCTGACCGTGGTCTGCCGGAGAGTTGATCATCACAAACCAGTTCTCTCCTCCTTTAGGAGCATCTGTTGGAACATCTTTAGAAGTAATGTTGACATAGACCGTAAAATCGTCACTGGGTTTTTTCTGATTAAAGATGGCCTCAAATTCTGATTTATAGTCCTGAGAAAAAAATATGTTGTGTAAATCGAGTTGATCAAAGATCCTATTGATGCCCCAATAAAAAATGACCGCTGAGCTGGAGCGTTCTTGACTTAAAATCCTTTCGGGGGCTTTGGTGCCTTTAAGAAGGTTTTTGTAGGTGGGGAAAACATCCATATTGGAGAGGACAATGTCGGCCATGAAGCTTTGGTCATTGGTTTTGACCCCGATGGCCTTTCCTCTTTCCACAAGGATTTGATTGACTTTTTTACCCAGATGAAAAGTGACCCCCTTTCTTTTTGCCAATTCAAAAAGGGATTGGGTGATTTGTTCCATTCCTCCGTCAGGTACAAAAGTTCCGTACTCCTGTTCCAAGTGCTGTACCAATGTCATGATGCCCGGGGTTTGATAGGGTGAGGAACCGTTGTAGGTGGCATAGCGGTCGTAAATCTGCACCAAATGGGGTTCCTTAAGCTGAGCTGCATTGACGGAGTGCAAATTTTGGTTGATTTCGTAGCTACTGAGATTGAGTAGGGCCTTGAGGGTTTTTACATTCAAAAACCCTTTGAGTTTGTGCAGGGATTGTTCCAAAAACAAAGGGGCGGTTAAATCGAATTTTTTCTTGGCGCGCTTGAGGTATTCTTCCAATACATCAGCTTTTACCCCCAATTTTTTTTGGACTTCTTCCAAAAAAAGTTTTGGGTCGGCATAGGCGGTAATCTGTGTTTGATCCTCCCAAAAATACTGGCAGGCGATTTTTTTCTTTTGATAAGTAAAAAAATCGCTGGCTTTCTCATCGTGAAGTTCAAACAATTCGGTGACATATTGCGGCATGGTAAAAAGGGAGGGGCCGGCATCGAAACGATACTCCCCTAGGCTAAAAGCACTGAGTTTTCCTCCCGGGTAGTCATTGGCCTCAAAAATGGTGACCTGATAGCCTTTTTTCGACAAACGCAAAGCCGCTGCAATTCCAGCAATTCCTGCACCTATAACAACTGCTGTTTTCATTTTTTGGATGGAATAGATTCAATAAATCCGGTGTCAGACAGTAGGTGAAAACGGGCAAAAAGGTCTTCACTGTACCACTTTTGACTTCTGGTTTTTTTGATAATTTTGGCGTGGGTTTGATCGCGGTAGGCAAATTGTTTGACGGCCTCAAAACTGTCCCAAAGACTGAGAGTCGCTTGTTGGACAAAGGGCCACTCTCCTATGCCCTTGAAGTACTGAACACCTACGGCATTTTCTATGGCTGCACTGGCAGGAGGCACGGATTTCCAAAAGGCAAAGAGTCGAGAAGGCCTAAGGGTAGCCCGCGTAATCACCGCAACAGGCAATCCGGAATCGTTGGTCGGTACTTCTTGTTCTGGGAAGGGGTTTTGTCCACTCCACAAACCATGACTTTTTACGGGCAACATTTTGATGGTTCTAAAGGAGGAGGATTTTTGATAATAGTTTTGGATGAGGGCGTTGTGCTTCAAAAAATCATCGGCCGATTTTTGGTTGTCCCAGACCCCCATAAAGGCGTAAGTTCCAAAATCCGGCCAAAGACTGAAACCATTTCCACCACCGGTACCCATGAGTTTGAAAAACTTAAGCCCTTCCTTTTGTTGAAGTTTTGATGGGGCAAGACCCATTTGGGCGAAAGCCCAGCCTTTGTTTTTACGAAATTTAAAAAAAGTAATGGTCGTCAACCCTTCCATCTAGATCATGATCATCCTACAATACTAAATTAGGAAAAAACTCTGAAAAGCCGAGAAAAAATAGGGGTTAAAAAAAACGCCTCTGCTAGGATTTTAGAATTTGACTTTAGGAGATAGTAGTTGCAGAGGCGCTAATAAACCAAATTGAATTTAAACTGTTTAAAGATATATAAAAAAACTTTAACAAAAAAAGGTTAAACAAAAAAAATGAAAATTTAGTTTTTCAGCCTCTTCTGGGGAGTCTTTGAATTTGATTATCTTTGGCCAACTATATTTTAAAATTTATGACACCTTCTTTTGTAGCTTTTGTGGTTATTGCCTCTATTGTAGGGGTAATGATCGGTATTTTCATCGACCTTTCTAAAAAGTAATTGTCTGTGAAACCTTCTATTCTCTTCGATAAATTCATTTATTTGTTAATTATTGTCAACGTGGTAGCGATGATTTTGGAATCTCATGTCTCGATTCGTGACGCTTATGGCAATCTATTTCAAATTTTTGAGGCGATTTCGATTTATATTTTCTCTTTCGAATACCTGTACCGCATTCGACTGGCCTATATGGACAACCGAATGAAAGGGGTTTCACAATATATATTCAGCACCTTTGGGTTGATTGACCTGATTTCGATTTTGCCTTTCTACCTCAATCAATTTGTAAAGGTAGATGGAAGGTTCCTCAGGATTTTAAGGTTGTTTCGCCTGACCCGAATATTTAAACTGGGGCGCGACAGTAGTTCCCTTAAATTATTTGTCAAAGCATTGAAGGGGGTAAAAAACGAATTGAGGTTTACCCTGTTTCTTTCTGCATTGGCAATATTGTTTTCGGCTTCTGCCATCTACTATTTGGAAAATGAAGCTCAACCGGACAAGTTTTCCAGCATTACGGAATCCATTTGGTGGGCGACGGTCTCTTTGGCCACAGTAGGCTATGGTGATGTTTATCCCGTTACTGCGGGAGGTAAGGTTTTTGCCTCCATCATTTCTTTGATCGGGATCGGTATTGTGGCCATCCCCACGGGCATCATCTCCGCCTCTTTTGTAGAGGAGATCTATTTGGTTAGAAGAAAGAGGGAGAAATAGAAAAAGTACTAATGGTTTGTCCTATCAGCCTGTAAACTTTTCTTGGTCATCGTGATACAAGGCTGCCCCCCTAAGTAGCCGTTGTTTTGTTGCCAGATCAATTGGCCTTTGATCCATATCTTTTTAACTTTTACGGACTTATAAGTCCTTTCGATTTCTGCCCGCAACGTATCTCTGTTTTTCTGATTCCAACTCAAAATGGTCAGAGTTTCCAATCTGAGGGTGTCTCCATTTTCTCTAGTGGGAAAATTTTTAATTTTATTGTTCCAGCGATTTAATGTGGTTTCCAAAATATATTTGCTGTATTTTTGATTTGATCTCGATAGGAACTCTTTTTCATAAACACCATAGAATATAAGGTCTTCTTCCTTTCCGTCAATAGCAGCCAAAACTTTGATATCATCAATTTTTATCCCTTTTGGGTTTGCAGGATACAAAAGATCATCTCCGGGTTCGTCAACTACAGAAATGAAAACGTCTATTGGAAGAATACAACAAAGAGGATCAAATGTATCCTCCGGTTTTTTGGAACAAGAGAAAATAAAAATGAGTCCAAGAATAATTGAGATTTTCATCTTTTGTAGGTTAAAGAAGATTCCATTGCTCTGGAAATTAATGGTTGTGGGTATAAATTATTTTGAAAAAATTCATGCCATATGTTTATTGACAGATTTATATTCAAATTTTACTCATAACCATTAGTTTATTGATAATTTTGTAATTAATGAAAAAGAGTATCAGCATCATCGGTTCGGGTTTTTCTTCTTTGTCGGCAGCCTGCTATTTGGCACAATCGGGACATCAAGTCGAAATATTTGAAAAAAACAGCACGCCGGGAGGGAGGGCGCGCCAATTGAAAAGAGACGGATTTGTATTTGATATAGGCCCTTCGTGGTATTGGATGCCGGATGTATTTGAAAAGTTTTTTGGGGATTTTG
>CAJXEG010000003.1 GCA_913052425.1 uncultured Flavobacteriaceae bacterium
GCCCGTCCGGCCTTATTGATACCGTCGCCCAATGTTGCCGAAAATCATCAATACCACAACGCGAAGGCTTTGGCCGATAGGGGGGCAGCCTTGGTGATCACAGAAAAAGATTTGGATCAGAATTTTGAAGCGGTATTTACTCAGCTGCTCGATTCAAACAAACAGCAGGAAATGGCAAAAAATTTAAAAAAATTGGCCCAGCCCGAGGCGACTTCTAACATTGTAAATCTCGTTGAAGCACTTTTGTAAATGAATCAAAAAGGGACTAAATATTATTTTTTAGGAATTGGAGGCATAGGGATGTCGGCCTTGGCCAAATACCTTTTTGATGGGGGAAATAGGGTCATGGGTTATGACAAAACCCCCAGTCCGATCACCTCCCAATTGATAGATTTAGGGATCGATGTTTTGTTTGATGAGTCAGTTGCTGCTTTGCCCGAGGAATACCGTCAAAAAGATACTCAAATAGTCTATACTCCAGCGGTACCCAAGGAACACCCGCAACTCAATTTTTTTATCCAAGAAGGTAATGTAATTAAAAAGAGAGCTGTAGTGTTGGGAGAAATTACCAAAGACTCTGAAGTCTTTGCCATCGCAGGTACCCACGGAAAAACCACTACAGCCTCTTTTTTAACGCATTTGTTCGCCTATCTGAATTTGGAGTTTACTGCTTTTTTGGGGGGAATCATGAACGATTATCAAAGTAATCTGGTACAGAAGGGCAATAGATACTCTATTGTGGAGGCCGATGAATACGATCGCTCTTTTTTACAATTGTTTCCCGATTTTGCTTGTGTCACCGCTATGGATGCGGATCATTTGGACATTTATGGCAACCATGAAAATATGAAGAAGGCCTTTGATCAATTTTCGAAACTTGTAAAACATAAAGTGGTGGTTGCTCAGGAGGTCGATTTGGAGGGATACCGCTATGCCCTGGAGGAAAAGGCCCACTATCACGCTCAAGCCATTAGGGTGGAAGACCAAGGATATCGCTTTGATTTGGTTACCCCAACACAAATCCACAAAGATATTTATCTCAAAGCGATGGGTCGTCACAACCTGTCCAATGCCGTTGGAGCACTGGCTGTATTGGATGTTGGAGGTTTTCCTTTGGAAAAAGCCCTGCCTGCCTTGGGAAATTTTAAAGGCATTCAGCGCAGAATGGAAGTATTTTCATTGGAAAACAAAGTGGTGATTGACGATTATGCGCATCACCCGGAGGAGATCAAGGCGGTGCTGAAAACCATTTTAGAATTTTATCCCAATAAAAGAAATATGGTGGTGTTTCAGCCCCACCTTTTTTCTAGGACACAAGATTTTATGGAGGACTTTGTGCAGGTGCTCAGTCAATTTGATGAAATTGTTTTAATGGACATTTATCCCGCCAGAGAACAACCTATAGCAGGGGTCACTTCGGATGCTTTGTTAGGTCTGATTCAACACAAGAATAAAAGAAAAATATCCAAAGAGGCTTTTCGTTCTGTCATCGTCAATTCCGAAGCAGATTTGGTCTTGGCTCTGGGAGCCGGAGATATAGGAAATCACATTCAAAAACTAAAAAAAACAGCCTAAATGCGACTCAAAAAACACCTCTTTTTTGCAACGGTTTTTATCTTGGCGATATTGATGTCGGCTTTTGCTCATTTCAGGAATAGCAGGCGTTTGGTGGAAAAAGTGATGGTCAATTTCGAATCCCAAGGGGCTCAATTTTTAAGCGATAGTCTCGTTGATAAATTGTTAATACAAAACAAAGGGGGACTTCCGTGGAAGGCTAAAGATAGTTTAGCTTTGAGTATGCTTGAAACCTTATTAGAAAATAATCCTTATGTAGATAACGCAGAGGTTTATCATTTTCAACAAGGTATTTTAGGAGTAAACATTCAAGAAAAAATTGCGGTCGTCAGGATACAAGGGACTGATCAATATTATTTGGATAAAGCGGGAAATCAGTTTCCTATTTCCAATAAGCACACCCCAAAGGTTCCTCTTTATATGGGAACTCTTGAAGAAGAACAAAAGGAAGATCTTTTATCATTAATTGATTATATAGATAAAGATCCATTTTTACGAAACGAACTGGCTTCCATTCATTACCGTTCAAATTCCTATTTTATAGGCTTGAGATCTTACGGTTTTGAGGTAGAAATCGGTATGATGCGTCGCATAGGTGAAAAGCTCTCCAAGCTGAAAGTTTTTTGTGCCTATCACGATAACCACAGGTTGAAAAGGGAATATACCCTGATCAACCTAAAATTTAAAAATCAAGTAGTTGGATCATAAAACAACAATTATGAAGCATTCAAATATTTCTGTAGGATTAGACATTGGAACAACCAAAATCGTCGCCATGGTGGGGGACAAAAATGAATTTGGTAAGGTTGAAATCCTGGGGATTGGTAAATCCAAAAGCCTGGGAGTTCACAGAGGGGTGGTCAACAATATCACCCAAACCATTCAATCCATTCAGCAAGCTGTAGAAGAGGCCAAAGTGGTTTCCGGTCAGGAAATCTATGAGGTCGTTGTAGGTATTGCCGGACAACACATCCGGAGCCTACAGCACAGCGATTATATTACCCGAACCAATGCTCAAGAGGTCATTTCACAAGAAGATGTGGAACGTCTCATTCAGCAGGTTTATAAGTTGGTCATGCTGCCCGGAGAGGAAATCATCCACGTACTTCCACAAGAATTTAAGGTGGATGGTCAGGCTGAAATTAAAGAACCCATTGGGATGTATGGCGGTCGTTTAGAGGCCAATTTCCATGTGGTAGTGGGGCAAGTGACTTCGATAAAAAATATCGGCAGATGTGTCAAAAGTGCCGGTTTGTCTATGGGTAATATTACTCTTGAACCCTTGGCCTCCTCAGAAGCTGTTTTGAGTCAGGAAGAAAAAGAAGCCGGTGTGGCCTTGATCGATATTGGTGGAGGAACCACCGACTTGGCTATTTTTAAGGATGGCATCATTCGCCATACGGCGGTAATTCCTTTTGGAGGAAACGTCATCACAGAAGACATCAAAGAGGGCTGTTCCATCATCGAAAAACAAGCGGAATTGCTCAAGGTTAAGTTTGGCTCTGCTTGGCCGGGTGAGAATAGAGATTCTGAAATTGTCTCCATTCCCGGACTCAGAGGCAGGGAGCCTAAAGAAATATCCCTAAAAACCCTTTCCAAAATCATCAATGCACGTGTGGTAGAGATCATGGAGCAGGTGTATTTGGAAATTAAAAACTACGGCCACGACGACCAAAAGAAAAAGTTGATCGGCGGGGTGGTATTGACCGGAGGAGGAAGCCAATTGAGGCATTTGAAGCAATTGGTGGAGTACATTACCGGAATGGATACTCGAATTGGTTACCCCAGTGAACATTTGGCCGGTGACACCCACAAATCAGAAACCAGTCCTATACTGGCCACTGCTGTGGGTTTGTTGATGAACGCCTTGGAGCAACAAGAGAAAAATGATTTTGAAACTCCTCCCACCGATGAAAGTGAAGTTGCCGAAGTTCAAGATGGGGAGGCACCTGTGCAAACGATTGATCCCAATCCTATGTCTTCCAATAGGAAGTCGATTTTGGATCGCTGGGTAGAGAAGTTTAAAGAATTTTTAGATAACGCTTAAATACATTGTAATGGAATCTGAAATGAGCAACGATTTTAGTTTTGACTTACCCAAAAACAAAAGCAATGTCATCAAGGTCATTGGTGTAGGAGGTGGTGGCAGTAATGCGATCAACTATATGTTTCAACAAGGCATCAATGGTGTTGATTTTGTTGTAACCAATACCGATGCGCAGGCCCTCAATGAGAGTGCTGTACCGATCAAAATTCAGTTGGGGGCATCTCTGACAGAGGGATTGGGTGCCGGAGCCAACCCTGAGGTGGGCGCTTTGGCTGCAGAGGAAAGTTTTGAAGATCTCAAAACCTTATTGACCACCCAAACCAAAATGGTATTTATCACGGCCGGAATGGGCGGAGGTACCGGAACGGGTGCAGCACCCATCATTGCTCAAATGGCCAAAGAAATGGATATCCTCACCGTGGGTATTGTTACCATGCCATTTCAGTTTGAAGGTAAATTGCGATTGGAACAAGCCGAAAAAGGTTTGGAAAACATCAAAAAAACCGTTGATGCGCTCATTGTAATCAACAACAACAAACTCAGGGAGGTGTATGGAAATTTGGGCTTTAAAGCAGGTTTTTCTAAGGCCGATGAAGTCCTCTCTACCGCAGCCCGAGGAATTGCTGAGGTTATCACCCATCACTACCGCCAAAACATAGATTTAAAGGATGCCAAAACAGTACTGAAAGACAGTGGTACTGCCATCATGGGATCGGGTTCTGCCAGCGGTACCAACCGCGCGCACGATGCCATCATCAATGCTTTGGACTCTCCCTTGCTGAACGATAACAAAATTACAGGCTGCAAAAATGTGTTGCTTTTGATTGTCTCTGGAAACGAGGAAATTACGATAGATGAAATTGGAGAAATCAATGATTTTATCCAAACAGAGGCAGGGAACAATGCCAACATCATCATGGGGATTGGAGAAGATCAAAATCTCGGTAGCTCGGTCTCGGTGACCATCATTGCCACCGGCTTTGGAGCGGATCAACAACATCAAATTGTAAATACCGAAGCCAAAAAAATCATCCACACACTGGAAGAAGACCAGACTTTGGAACACAACCTTATGGGGAGCGAAGAAAATCCCGCTGCATTTGAAATGCCACAAGAGGTGGAGTCAATCGATGCCGAGCAGCATGAAATTGAAGTGGATACCAATCCTTTAGAAGAGGAGGAAGAAGAGTCTGTCACATTATCATTGGATGTGAAGGAGGAAGAGGAAACCGAAGAAGAACATTTATTTTCCATAATACCGGAGGTGGCAGAGACCCTAGGTGGCTATAATGATGAGCCCGAAACAATCGAAGCGGAGGAAGAACTGATTGCCACTACTCCGGAATTACAAAACATGGAAGTGGTTTATGAACTACTTGAATCCGATCAGTTTCAGGAGGAATTGGAAATAGAAACTGAGGAGGAATTTATCATTAATGACTTAGACGAAGAAGTATTGGATCTTGAGGTTGTTGGATCGGAGGAAGTAGCAGCCGAGGAAGAAAATCAATTTGCATTTGATTTCGGTTTACCCATTTCGGATTCCCAAGAGGTTTCGTCCGAAAAAATAGTCCATAACCTTTCCGAAGAGGAGGAGGAAGAAGTTAAAGAAGATCCTTCCCTTTCGGAGGCTATTGATTTTGAGTTTGAAGTGGTTGAGAAACTGGAGGAAACCCCTGTTTTGGAAACTGAGGAGGTGTTGACCTCACCCCACGATGATTCTCCTTTTGACAAGAAAATCAAAGAAACTGCCACCAAAAAAAATGAAGAAAGAAAAGAACATTTGAAAAAATTCAATCATGCCTTTAAACACAGCATGAGTAAAATTGACGAGTTTGAAAAGCAACCTGCTTATAAAAGAATGGGACTGGAATTGGAACAGCCCTCTTCATCAGAGTCGAATGAATCGAGGTTGTCGGTCGATAATGATAAAAATGACGAGATTCAATTGAGATCCAATAACTCTTTCTTACACGATAATGTAGATTAAAAATTATGTCTTTACTCAATTCACTTACTGACGAACTCAAATCCGCTATGCGGGCCAAAGATACTTTAAAACTCGAGGCACTAAGAGCCATCAAATCGGCAGTGCTTTTGGCCAAAACTGCAACAGCAGCCGATGCTGATCTCTCCGAAGAGGAAGAAATAAATTTGCTACAAAAACTGGTCAAACAGAGAAAAGACAGTGCAGCGATTTTTAAAGAACAAAATCGTGACGATCTCGCCGCCCCTGAGGTGGCACAAGCCGAGATCATCGCCCAATTTTTACCCGAGCAATTATCCTCGGAGGCTATAGAAAAAATCATTGACGGTATAATTGCCAAAACGAGTGCCGAAGGAATGAAGGACATGGGCAAAGTCATGGATATGGCCAGTAAAGAAATGTCGGGCAAAGCGGATGGTAAAACCATCTCAACCATTGTCAAACAAAAATTAAACGGATAAATATCCATCAATCGCCTGCCCACTTTTTTATTGATTTAAAACCAATAAGGAATCATTTTTCCCCTTAGACCTTTCAAATTTTAAGGTGCTTTTTGAACATTTGAAATACATCTGTCTTTGTTAAAATACCCTGGCATTTGTATTTTTTATATATTACAATAAACAATTAAAATAACAAATGTCAAGTTTGAAAATTACGTCTGCTTTAGTTCCCATTTTATCTTTTATTTTTTTACCCTCCATATGTGCTCAATCGAGTTTGGTAAAGAAAAGTGAGGTCATGGTTTATGACACCCCTCCTTTTAAACAATGCCATGCTTCTTCCATTATAGAAGTTTCCGAAAACAAATTTTTGATTGCTGCCTTTGGAGGATCCAGAGAGGGCAAGGATGATGTTTCCATCTGGCTTTCGCATTCTGATGGAAATGATTGGCGCGCCCCTCAATTGATCGATACCGGTGTGTCGGCTGATCAAGAACTCTATCCCTGTTGGAATCCGGTTTTGTTTCAATCCCAAGCTGGGACTTTGAGTTTGTTTTACAAAGTTGGCCCTTCACCCCGCGAATGGTGGGGTATGGTTAAAACCAGTGAGGATCAAGGAAAAACATGGTCAGCGGGGAGGAGACTGCCCCAGGACATACTGGGTCCCATCAAGAACAAACCCATACAGTTGAGTGATGGTACGATTCTTTCTCCTTCGAGTACCGAGACAAGAACCACCGAAGGTCTGAATTGGAAACCTCATATAGAAAAAAGTAGTGACGACGGTAAGTCGTGGACCAAAATACCCATCGACCCTCAAACTGAGTTTGATGTAATCCAACCCAGTGTATTGGTATTGGGAGACGAGCGTCTTCAGATTCTCTGCAGGAGCAGGGACAATTCGGTCATGCAAGCTTTTTCGGAAGACAATGGCGATACTTGGAGTCAAATCACCCGAACAGCTCTTCCCAACCCGAATTCAGGTACAGATGCCATTACACTATCCAATGGATTTCATTTGTTGGTCTATAATCCAACGGTAAAAGGGAAAAACGGACGTTCAAAATTATCCGTGGCCCTTTCCAAAACAGGTCAAGATTGGCAAGAGGTGTTGTCCTTGGAAAATGAAAAAAAGGGAGAGTTCAGTTATCCTGCTGTGATTGAATCGAGCGATGGAAAAATACACATCAGCTACACGCACAACAGAAGAAACATCAAACATGTTGTTCTGGAATTCAACTAATCCCATGCATCGATGAGCAGTATTGATTTAATTGTCTTTATAGGCTACCTCTTGGGTACGCTTTATTTGAGTGTTATTTTTTTCTCCAAGAAACGCACATCAAAGTCTTTTACTTTGGGATCGGGAAAAACACCCCAGTGGGTAGTAACCCTTTCCATCTTTGCGACCTTTGTTAGCAGTATCAGCTATTTGGCTTTGCCGGGCAGTGCCTATGGCACGAATTGGAATGCCTTTGTGTTCAGCCTTTCCATTCCTATCGCGGCACTGATCACGGTACGCTATTTTATTCCCGTCTACCGAAGAATCAACAGTTCTTCTGCCTATACTTATATGGAACAACGTTTTGGCCCTTGGGCCAAGATCTATGTATCGATTTGTTATATTTCCACCCAACTGATGCGGGTGGGTACCATCATTTATTTGTTGGCATTGGCCATCAATATGATACTGGGTTGGGACATGATAACGGTAATTGTTTTTACGGGGGTGTTCGTAACCGTATATTCGATTATAGGAGGTATTGAAGCCGTTTTGTGGACTGATGCCATTCAAGGAATTGTTTTGATTTTGGGTGCCGTCTTTTGTGTTGCCATATTGGTTATGGGTATGCCCGAGGGGCCTGGTCAACTTTTTGAAGTCGCCATTGAAGATCATAAATTCAGCTTGGGAGATTTTGGCGGATCCATCATTGAACCTACCTTCTGGGTGGTTTTTATCTATGGGATATTCATCAACCTCCAAAATTTCGGGATTGATCAAAACTATATCCAGCGCTATATGGTGTCTTCCTCTGATGCCAATGCCAAAAAATCTGCCTTTTACGGGGGGATGTTGTACTTGCCTGTGTCGGCTATTTTCTTGTTTATCGGAACTGCTTTGTATGCCTATTATAAGGCTAACAGTGGTTTGCCCGAGGGTCTGGTCAATGCACCCGATAAAGTTTTCCCTCATTTTATCGTAAACGAACTTCCACAAGGGGTTTCGGGTTTGTTGATCGCCTCTATTTTTGCTGCCGGTATGAGTACCATTTCTACGAGTTTTAACAGTACCTCTACAGTTTTGTTGACAGATTATTTTAAGAAAAATGCCGGTGAAAATCAAAAGCTTTGGTTTCTGTACGGAAGTACGGTTGTGATTTGTTTGATCTCCATTATGATCGCACTGGTCATGATTGATGTAAAAAGTATCCTCGATGTTTGGTGGAAATATGCTTCCATTTTGAGTGGGGGTATGCTGGGCTTGTTTTTATTGGGTATTTTCTCAAATATAAAGTGCAATTCACATGCCTTAATTGGACTTGTTGTAGGCATTTTGGCCATTTTAGTATTGACCTTGTACTCTGTCATATTTCCGGAACGCGAACCACTGGCACATTCCTATCTTACGACGGTTATTGGGACATTAGCCATTTTCCTTACAGGAATACTGATGTATTTTTTAAAAGAGAAAAAAAGGGAAAACTGAGAGTTTATCTCCATTGAAATGGGAAAAGGAGTTTCTTAAATCCTTTCGTGAAAAGATCAATAAACACCAAACTGCTCTATGATGGGTGGAAGAATTTTTTGGTCGATTACAAGTTTTAATTGCTCCACTTCTATGGGTTGGATTTGGTGTATTCTTTTGTGTCCTATGCTTTCTCCCTGAGCGATGATTTTCCACTGCCCTTTGGTGTAGGCTTGGATGTGATAGGCCCTTACCCTATGTCCCTTGGCGATGTCCTCTTGAATGACTATGTTGCTTATGGTTTGGGGGTTGTCTAATGAGAGTACAATTTGATCCCCTTTTGCGGAGGTGGAAGCTATGGATTTCGAAAAGGTTTTTTTGATGGCCGCTCCCCATTCCTCCAGACGCCTTACGTCGGCTTCGGGCAGTAAACCCCTGGGGTCGGGAGTAAGTCCCATGATCAAGGTAGAATTGTGCCCTACGGAATTATAATACATATGCATGAGTTTTTCCAGCGGGAAAATGTGCTCTTCGTCACCGGGTTCCCAAAACCATTCATGTCTGCCATTGTATCCCCTCAGTGGGGCATCGGACATGGCGGGCATCCAATAGGCTCCGTCAGGGTCACCGTGTTTTAATAAATTTCTGTGATCTGCTGTGGTATCACCTGCATGGGAATAAGGGGTTGGAAAAGTTGCCCAACAAGGGTAGGGTACAGTTCCCGATTCAGACCCTCCCCATCGGGCTTCAGCCAATTGTTTGTTGTGGTAAAATAAACAGTCGGGCTGGTATTTTTTTACAATGGGAAGAACATCCGGGGCTCCCAAGTCGGGATGACTGGCTCCACCGTCAAACCATATTTCGAACAAGGGGCCGTATTGGGTGCAGAGTTCTGTTACCATACCCTCTACCATTTGGTTGTAATAGACCTGACGTTTCTTTTGAAACTCACCGGTTCCATTGACTGTAAAATCATGTACACCAAAAAAAGAATTCCACCGAATTCCCACATAGATACCGGGCTGTATACCGTATTTCCTACACGAATTGACAAAATCCCTTACGATGTCTCCTTTACCATCTCTCCATTTTAGGGTTTTGACACTGTAGGGATTTACTTCGGATGGGTATAAGGCAAATCCGGTTTCGTGGGTAGCAGTGAGGAGGGCAAATTTGAATCCTGCTTTTTTAATGGCTTTGATCCATTGATCGGTGTCCAATTGTTGGGGATTGAATATTTGATGGTTGGGGATAGGGTTGATCCTATTGCCGGATGTTCCTGTTTGGCGGTACTTTTTATTGTCAAAAACATGGAGGTCGTAATGAAATACAGCACCCAGTTCCGCTTTTTGCCACGCCAGTTGTGCTTTGTTGGGGACAGGATTTGTGGGAAGGGTTTTTTGGGTATACGCTTTGGTTAAGAAAATAACGCACAGAGTTAAAATAAAATCCCTAAAATTCATGATGCTTGGTTTTTGGTGTATTTAAGTTAATTAATGGTTGGATATGTGAGCCAATTTGGGCATGAAAATTACTTTAGTTTTTTTTGAAATTGTCGTAACAATTCACTGATGCCCTCTCTAATTTCGTCAGTGGGAGCCGTAAAGTGGTTGGCCATAATAGAAAAGACATAGACATTTCCCCTGTCACTGATCCAATAGCCGGAGAGGTTGTGGTTGTGTCGCAGGGTACCTGTTTTGGCATATACCTCTCGAAGTGGATAGTCTTTGAGGGTTCCCGAACTCGCACTTTTGGGGAAATATTTTTTAATGGTTTCAAGACCTGCCTCCCGGTGAATTTTTTTGAGCACAGCGATCAATGTCCGGGGTGTGATCATATTGTAACGGGAAACTCCCGATCCGTCTACCCATTCAATGGGGTCGGGTAACCATTGGCTCCACTGGATCTTTAGGGTATCAATTGTTTTTTGAATATTCATTTCATTGAATGTAGTTTGAGAGATCATGTTCAGCAAGGCCTCAGCCACTCCATTGTCACTGTCCTGAAGCAGGGCTTTGTAGAGTAGGACTTCTTGGTTGGAGTAGAGTATATCCCAGTTTGGGGGAGTGTTGGAATTTTCCAGTAATTTGACAGGGTATTGGGTACGTTTTTGTAGCAAATGGGTAAAGAGGCTGTCACTGGTGATAAAAGGCCGGTACAAAGTATCTCTTTCATTAAGCATTTGGGGGTTGAGGTAAAAACGATTTTTGGATCGTTCGCGATGAAATTGTTGTTTAAGCGTGTCCAAAGCCATGTGTTTTTCAAGGGGCTTTGGGATCATTCGGGTATTGTTGGGAGCTACAAAGACTTGTGTTGTATTGCCATAAATGGGAAAAGGGCTGCTTTCTGCGGCGTAATAATATGGGTAATCATCCCAAGACCAGCCGTGTCCGTGGGCATTCAATGTGGATTTTGGGGCGTGATAGTGCCAGGTATATTTTTGATCAAAAAAGGAGGCCAGCTCTGGGTCGGGATAAAAAGGATGAAACAGCAATGGGTAGCCTGTAGCTTTAAAGTGCATGATGGAGTCCTTTTCTTTGAAGTATAGGGAAGGTAGAGAATCAAAGCTTTGAATGGAGGCGAGAAAGGTCAGTAGCTTGACGTTTGAGGCGGGGGTCATAAATTTTTCCCCATGATAAAAAGCTTTGGGTTTTGAGGCATTTAAGGGCGCAACAGTCAGGGCGATATGGGCTTGCTCAAAAGCGGGGATCTTTTTGAGCATCCGCGCAATTTTTCGTTTAGAAAATTGCTGTCCCAAAAGGGATATGCTTGTCAAAAAAAGAAAACTGGTGATCAGCCAACGCATTTAATAAAGATAGTAAAAGCCTTTCTTTGTGGTAAGTATTAAAACTTAACTTTTTTTAAATGTAAGATGTCAACAGTGGGTTGGATTTTTGTATTACGGTTTGAGTTTTTATATTAATTTTACAAAGCGGTTTAATGGATCAAGCAGTTCTTAAAACTTTAACCGATATTTAAATTTTAAGGTTTCCCTTGATCTCTCCAATGAAGGAAGTTAAATCAATTGACAAATAGGCCCAGTAGTTCAACTGGATAGAATATCAGATTTCGGCTCTGAGGGTTGGGGGTTCGAATCCTCCCTGGGTCACGAATACAGCAACAAAAAGTTGAAACAAAGCAAGTGCAAAATAGAAGTGCTTGCTTTTTAGATGGACTACTCATTTACTGGAATTATTAAATTTTTCTGACAGTGCCATTCTTTTCATGATGATCAACTGAAAGGCCTCCAAGGGAATTTCTTTGATAGAATTGTCCCCTGATAGATGCTATATTACCATCCTGTTTTCAGACGAAATAAGATCTCCTGTCAGGGTAGTTTCAACATCTTGAAAGTGCTATTTTTTGCTAGAACCATTGGCATGATGTCCTGAATGTGAAAATACAAAGTTTAAAAAATGAACAGGAGCAAGTAAAGCTTCCGTATGTGATTTAAAAAAAAAGTGAAAGTTAATGTTTAACAGCGTCTAAACTTAATCAATTAAAACCTGAAAAAATATGATGGTACTTAATTTTTTATAGTATTGGTTTAATTCTATTGCAGAGATAAATGATGGGTTTGATAAATGTTAAAATTTATTTTTTTTGATTTCATTCACAATTGCAACTTATTTTTTTAAATACTTTTAATTGTCTAAAAAACATTAAGTTATGGAAACACTAAATAAATATTTGTTTGCATTTACACTTACAGCCTTCATCTTTGGCGTTCTTGGATTTCTAGTGGGAAGACAGGGAAATCATCATTCCTGTCCCATGAAAATGGCCCTCATGAAGTGATGTTTATGGATGGTCACATAAAAATGAATAAGTGCAAGTCCAGCCTAATGATCAAAGAGATGCAAGAGGAAGGGATTGATTGGAATGAAGGCATTTATGTCCAAAAGCATGGAGGAGCAGATGGAGAGGAAAAAATAACGGTAAAAGTTAAGCCTAAAGAGGAATAGACTTTTCTTAACAGCATTTTATGTTTAAGCAAAGCTTACTTTGTTTTGACCCCTATTAAAATCATTCATCAACCAACCTCAGCTTACTAAGTTTGATTTTTGAGTCTTTGATATTTGCTTTTGTATTCACTGGCGGAAATTCCTTTGACAGCCTTAAATACACGATTAAAGCTTGAAAAAGAGTTAAATCCTGTATCGCGGCATATTTGAGAGATGGACTTACGGCTATTGATGATCATTTGGCACGCCCTACTGATTCGGTATTCTCGAATAAACTGGAAGGCTGTTTTCCCGGTACGTTCCTTAAAGTATCGGCAAAAAGAATTGGTTGTCATGTATGAGAGGTCGGACAGTTCTTTAAGGCTGATTTCACTTACATAGTTTTTGACAATAAAATTAATCACACGTTGCAAGCGGTCTTCATTTTCGGATTCCAAGCAAATGAGATTAAAGTTTACTGAAGTCAAAGACCTTGTTTGTTTGATTAGCGCCAAACGATTCAAGGTGCTTATCAAACGAATCAAACGATCGGCCCCTTTGGACTCACAAATGCGGATGAGGTCTTCCAGTATCAAATAGTTGTCCATCTGTTCAAAGATGGTACCTTGGTGGGCGTTTTCAAGCAGGGATTTAACATTGGAAAATTCCGGAACATTATCAACGAATTTATTGATTAATACCGGCTTGAATTTGATGATGATATAATCGACTTGGGATGAGGAATCTTCTAGTTCGTTTTTGAATAGGTGCGGTACTTTACTTCCCAGAAGTACCAATTCATTTTCATTAAAATAATCAATGCTATCTCCCACAATACGAACACCGGTTCCATTGATGGGATAAAACAATTCGTAGTCTTCATGATAGTGCCAATCCTCCCCAAAATGAGGAATGGTCTTCCGCTCAGAGAAAAAGCTTTGATAATCCTCGGTTTGAGTTATGGAATACTTTAGTCTCACGAGAGTAGTTTTATTAAAAGTATAAATTTATATTTTTCTATCTCAAAACTATTTGCAGAAAAAACTAAATAAATATTTTTAAGCATGGTTTTAAACAAAGATATATTTTGAGGATAGTGAGGTTGGCAAACCACCAGTTAATGCTATTTGATTAAAACAAATTAACATGTTAAATAACTTAGAGGGTTGAATGATTTTATAAAAAAGTAATATGGCTTTTCATTTTAAAATAAACTACTGACACAATCAAGCGATGGAATTGAAGTCTATAATTGGAACAGTAGTTATCTGATTAAATAAAGGAATTATCTGGATTGATCTCCCTAATTTATCCTTCAACAACATTAGTTATACTTCCATCTTATTCCAAAGAAAAATCGTATGCCCTGGTTGGAGGTATATACATAGGTGGGGTCAAAAGTCAAAGCGTTGGGGTTGCTAGGAGTTGGTAAAGCATTTCCGGCGCCATCAAAGACCACCTGCTGATCAAAGGGATCAAAAGAACGCGCAATACTGTTCGGAGGAGGGGTAAAGTTTAAAATATTTTTGATGCCTCCATAGGATTCCAGCGAGTTGTTCCAAATTTTTGTGAGTTGCACATTGAGAATACTAAAGGGATCGGAATAGGAGGGTCTGGGGTCTAGATCCCCCAAGGTAGGTAATCTCAATGCACCGGTAGAGGTTCCCGTAAAATCGAGGGTTATATTATTGGCAATCCATTTTTTTTCAACTTTCCATACCCCTTGAAAACTTTCGGTAAGGAAGGGCATCGTTTTGATCCCATTTTCCTCTACAAAAGTATCAATATAGGTCGCTCCAAGATTAATTCTGAGTCCTCCTTGTGCGAATAAGTTCACATTAAGTGAAAGACCGTTAGAGGTTGATTTTCCAGCAAGGTTATCGTATATGATTTTGTTGGGATCTGTTTGGTAATCGGGAATGATTTTATTAGAGAAATGGTTGGTAAACAGACTCAAGTCAAAATCGATGATCGCTCCTTTTTTCAGGAAAAATTTTTGTACAAAATTGAGGTTGGCATTCCATGATTTTTCGGGTTTCAAATCGTCCAAAAATATCACTTCACGTGCGCCTGTCAGTGCGGCATGGTCTTCCGTAAAAATCTGAGCCACCCGATATCCTGTTCCGGCACTAAGTCTAAGTATTGAGCTTTTGTCGCTGTTGTTGATTTTATAATTGATCCGTGGGGTTAGGATATTCCCATGGATCGAATTAAGGTCAAATCGGAGTCCCAAAAGCAAAGTATTAAAGGGATTGATCTGGATTTGATTTTGAATGAATATTCCGGGTAGATGGGTTATAGATGCTAAGTTTTGTGTAGAAAAATTATTGAAAGTAGCCGTGGTATCATCGTCGTAGAGGGTGAATCTGTAGGCCAGCCCGACCAGCAATTCTTGTTTTGCAATGTTTTTATTCCAAACCATTTGACCAAAACCTATTGTTTGATCCGCATTAAAAGATGTATTGCCGTAGGCCGAATTTTGATTGTGGTCGTTAAAACTGAATTGGAATGAAAGATTTTTATGGAATTGATACTTTCCAAAAAGTTCAAACCTGCTGGTGTAGATGCTCTCCCCATAAATCTCTTCCCCTGCTCTGTGTATGGGCAACCATTCCATTTGTCCCCCCCAGCGGTCTTCATAGACATAACGTGTGGCGATTGAAAATTTATTGGCTAGGGAAAATTTGTTAAAAATAGAAATGCGATCTTGAAGTGTCAAGTCAGTGAATCCATCTTGGTTGTTGTCGATGGGATTGGAATAGTTAAAATAGTTGATCCCCAATATAGCTGAGGTTTTTTTGGATGGGCTGTATTTGAAGGCTAAATCTGTATTGGCTTCTCCCCAACCGGACACAAAAGAATCAACCGTAAGTTTTGCTGTGTTTTCGGGTAATTTTGTAATTAAATTAATCACCCCTGCAACTGCTTCAGATCCGAAGAGTGAGGAGCCAGGCCCCTTGATGACCTCAATTCTTTCAATTAAGGCTTGGGGGACTCCTGAAAAGCCATATACAGTGGAGAGACCACTGACTATGGGAAGCCCATCGATCAAAACCATGGTGTAGCATCCCTCTTGGCCGTTGATGCGAATTTCTCCCGTGCTACAAATACTACAGTTCAGTTGGGGTCGGATACCATTCACATTTTCAAGGGCTTCAAAAACCGAAGCGGTTGGATTGGCTTTAAAGAAACTTTGACCATAAACCTCAACGGGTACCGGACTGTCGAGTTTGGATACTTTTTTTAGGGTACCCGACACCACTACTTCCTCCATTGGATTGTCCCATTCCAATTCGATGATGCCCAAGTCGGTTGTCTCTGGACTTATTGTTCTGATCTGAGATTTATGGCCCAAATAGGAGATGAGCAGTTTTGGGTTTGCTATATTTGAAATGAAGATGGTAAATTGACCTTCTGCATCGGTGGTAACACCTGAATTTGTTCCCTTGACAATTACGGAGGCCGATGTAAGTGGTTGGCCTTCTGAAAAGACTTTACCGGTTATGATAAAATCTTGGGCATTGGTCGTTTGTAAAAAAATAAAAACAAATAGGAAACTTAAACGCACGCAATAGTTTTATATTGCAAAACTAATTTAATAGTTTTATACTGCAAAACACTTTTATGAAAAAAACAATAGAGAAGGAGAATTATCTTAAGATCATTTACAAGATGGAAGAAAAAGGCCAGTCGGTCACTGTTACCTCTCTGAGTCAATATTTTAGTGTCAGTAAATCAACAGTTTCCAATATGATCAAGAAATTGGTTGTTATGGATTTAATAGACACCAAGCCCTACAAGCCCATTCTTCTCACAATGTTGGGTAGGGAAAAAGCGACAGAAATCATCCATAAGCATAGATTGATCGAGCTCTATTTGGTTGAGAAAATGAATTTTGATCTGGACGAAGTTCATGAGATTGCCGAAGAAGTCGAGCACATCAAAAACACCAAATTCTTTAAGAGAATTCAAGAGATTTTGGGCGACTGCGATGTTGATCCACACGGATCTATTATCCCCAAGCAGGATTATTAATTCATTAGTTTTGCCAACAATTCCTTTGGCCAATTTTGATAGGTAATGGGACGTACCCACCGGTAAATTGAGCCCGGGCCTACGGCTGTGAATCTGCTGTCTGAAGCGGCAGGATATGGCCCTCCATGCGTCATGGCTGCTGACACCTCAACTCCCGTTGGCACATCATTAAAAAGCAATCTTCCTACTTTGGATTTAAACGCATGAATCAAGGGTTCAATCAGTTCATAATCATCAGCTTGCGCAAAAATTGAACCTGTCAATTGCCCCTCTAAATGGTTTATGACTTGTTCGAGTTCTTGGAGGTTTTTGCATTTTACAACCAAAGAAAAAGGGCCGAAGACTTCTTCCTGAAATTGAGGATTTGCGATAAATTGATCTCCGGTAATCATGGAGAGTTTTGGATGAACAAGGTTATCGTCCAATTGATTTTTATTGGCTTGAACTTCAACGGTTTCTTTTAGACCATTGATTTTATCACTTTGTTTGACATAATTTTTTTTCAATTCGGGATGAATCATACACTGTTGATCTGTCTCCTTTAAGGCCTTGTTCAATTCTTTTATAAATGCATCGGTATGTTCCCCATCTACCGTCAACAGCAGTCCGGGTTGTGTACAAAATTGACCGGCTCCGAGTACAATGGAACCGGCGATCTTTTGCGCCATTTGTTGAGTTCCTTTTTCCAAAGCCCCCGCTGTGATCGCAATGGGGTTGATACTGCCCATCTCTGCGAAAAAGGGAATGGGATCACGTCGTTTTAAAACGGATTCGTTTAGGGCACTTCCTCCGGAAAAACTTCCCGTAAATCCTACTGCTTTGATTTGGGGATGTTTTACCAATTCGTGAGACAGTGCGTATGATTTTGAATTGAGGTTGGAAAAGACTCCATTGGGCATTCCGGTTTTCTGAGCCGCTTTGATAATCGCAGCAGATACCATTGCACCGGTTCCACTGTGCATGGGGTGAGACTTGACAATAACAGGACAACCTGCAGCCAATGCACTGGCTGTATCCCCTCCGGCAGTAGAATAAGCCAAAGGAAAATTACTGGCTCCAAAAACTGCAATTGGTCCCAAGGGTAGGTGAGTTTTACATAAGCTAGGTTTTGGGACGGGGGTTCTTTCCGGTATTGCCGCCTCGTTGATGTTCTTTCTCCAATCCTCGGTTTCAATTGTTTTTGCAAACAACTGAAGTTGAAAAATGGTCCTGCCGCGTTCTCCCATCGCTCGGCCTTGGGGTAAACCGGTTTCCCGACAATAGATGTCAATTAAAGCATCGTCCAGATTTAAAATTTCATCTGCAATGGCATTTAAAAAAGAAGCCCTTTGAGCACCCGACAGTCCCCTGTAAATTGGAAAAGCTACATCTGCCAAAGCCACCGCTTCCTCTAATTCTTCGGATGTGGCTTCTACAAATAGGATGTCATTTTCAATATTTTTTAGGGGGTCAATGGTATTGTAGTTTACCTTTCCAAATCCTGACAATTTATCTCCAATAAAATTTTTTCCAGTAATTTCCATATCCTTAAAATTATGCAACGGGGTTGGTTAATGTTCCAATTTTTTCAATCTCAATACTAACTACATCGCCCAAGGCCAAGGTGAAATCTGCAGGAGGGACGATACCGGTTCCTGTCATCAGAAAGGCACCATTTGGGAAAGAGCTTTCCCTAAAAAGGTAGTCCACCAGTTCCTGTGGTTTTCTTTTCATTCGGTCGGTTGAAATGCTTTCCTGAAAAACAACAGCCCCCTGTCTTTGTATGGTAAGTTGAATTTTCAAAGGCTGATCCACTGGTTTTTCAGGGACATAAATACAAGGACCCAAGCTGGCACAACCGTCATAGGTTTTGGCTTGTGGCAAATACAGGGGGTTTTGCCCCTCGATATCTCTAGAGCTCATGTCATTGCCTATACTGTAGCCAACTATTTTCGCATTTGATGTGGCAAAAAGGGTAAGTTCCGGCTCAGGAACATTCCAAGAAGAGTCCCTTCTAATTCGTACAGCTTCACCGGCACCAGAAATCCTATTTTTGGTGGCCTTAAAAAACAATTCCGGTCGGTCGGCATCATAAACTTTGGTATAAAATATGGAACCTCCGGTTTCCTTAGATTCTTCTTCTCGTCCTTTTTTACTCATGTAATAGGTGACCCCGCTGGCCCATAATTCCTGAGAATCAATTGGGGGATTCAACCCATCGAGTTGATCGGTATTTATCGTTTTTGCATTGCCAATGGAGGCTTTTAGCTTTTGATATAATTGGTCATCATTGATGTATTCATCCCAATTTTGACCTGCTAAACAATAGAGCGACCCTTCGTTTTGGACTATTATGTCGTTTTCTTTTTTGTAAACTTTCATGCCATAAAAATAATATTTTTTCCCAATCTGAATGAGTTGTTTTGAAGTGTTAGGACTGATTTTTATAGTTGATTTTTTCGTTTTTGAAGATGATAAGAAAAAGAATAAAAACGCCCAAAGCAAATAATGCTGGAAATTTCCAGATCATGTTCCAGTCGTGTTCTCCCGATTCTAGAGTAAAAGCATCTGAAATCTTTCCTGCAATCCAAAATCCGATCAACATTCCTACCCCATAGGTGGCCAGTGTAATTAAACCTTGTGCTGCACTTTTATCTTTCTCTCCAGCTTTTAAGTCTGTATATATTTGTCCAGAGACAAAGAAAAAATCGTAACATATACCGTGTAAAAGGATACCGACGACGAGCATGAAGGTTCGGTCTCCAACATCTCCATTGGCAAACAAAAGATAGCGAATGACCCATGCGATCATGCCTACCAAAATGGTGTTTTTAAATCCGAAACGAACAAAGAATATTGGAAGTAAAAGCATGAACAAAACCTCACTGACCTGCCCTAGAGACATTTTTGCCGTAGGGTTATCCATTCCCAATTCTACCAAAAAGGGATTGGCTTGTTGATAATAAAAGGCCAAGGGGATGCAGATTAATATGGAGGCTATAAAGAATAAAAGAAAATTGCTATCCTTCAATAGTTTTAGCGCATCCCAACCGAGTACACTTTTTAAAGAAAAACTTTTTTGGTCGTCTCTACAGGGGGGCGTTTTGGGTAGTCCGAAACTGAAAACCCCCAAAAGCAAGGAGGCCAGTGCTACCATTTTAAAGGTGTTGGACAATGCCCCTGAGGCAATGGATGCTTGTGCATCCCAACCAAAAACATAACTAATGACTATGCCTGAAATGATCCAACCTATGGTTCCAAAAGTTCGGATGAGTGGGAATTCTGCAGCAGTATCCTTCATTTGATTAAAAGAAACAGAATTGACCAAGGCAAGGGAAGGCATATAGAGAAGCATGTAGCCAAACACATAGGGATAAAAAATAGAAAAGTCATCCGTTTGGGACATAAGGAACAACAATCCACTGCCAAGGAGATGTAAAACCCCTAAAATTCTTTCCGCATTAAAATATCGATCGGCGATTAATCCAATAAAAACAGGGGCTATAATGGCACCCCAGGATTGGGTCGAAAAGGCCATGGCAATTTGACCACCTGTGGCGTTGAGATTGTTTCCCAAAAAGGTACCTAAGGTTACAAACCACCCCCCCCATATAAAAAATTGGAGGAACATCATAAATGATAATTGTAATTTGATTGATGATTTCATTTGTTTTTCGTTTTGATATTGAAATAATCCAGTTTCAGTTTTTTACCATGACTAAATTATGCTTTTCAATTTAATGATTCCATTGAATCAATTGGGGCAGTTCCGATTCCTTTTCCATGGTGTAGGGCAGTTTCCATATTTTTCCTTCAAGGTTTCCAAAATATAATTCTGATTTACTGAATTGGTGGGCATCACCATCGGCCCAGAAATAAACAAAAGGATCTTTAAAATTTTCGGATTTTCTAACGTAAGAATGATTCATAGCACTGTTTTGGGTAAGGTCTTTTTCTTTGATCCAATGCGCTCCCCAATCATAGGATTTCCAAACTATTAATTCTCCACCAACACCCCATTTTTGTGGCCCTATTGCAGTGGGGCCAACCAGATAGAGCTTTTCTTTATCGATCAACAAACTTCCCATATCATAATTATGATCGGAAGTGGTGACGACATGGGTGGTCCATTGGGAGCCATTCCATTTGGTAATGCACCACTCATAGGGATGGTTTTCTGGTCCTGGCTTATGTCCTTTACTTCTTATATAAAGACAAATGGGTCTTCCCCAGGAATCAAAGACCATGTCTTTGAGGTAGATATTTTTTTTGAGACCGGCATAGTCCACAACCCTCGAAAGTGAGTTTTTTTCGGTAAGCGGAATTGGTATGGACTGTTTATCAGCGGTTGTCCAAGTTTCTCCATTATCCTCTGTCTCGAGGTAGTACAAGTCTGTCCTTTGATCTACGATGCCATTGGGGTGCCGATTAAAAAAAGTAGCGATTTTTTTTTCTTTGAATTGGGCACTGATTTGATAATGACCAGATTTTTGACCCTTTTTTTCGGGTATGGCTGCGAGCATAATGTCGTCTGACCATTGGATGCCATTTTCACTTTTTTCAAAAAACAATTGTCTTATTCCACTGTACTTGGTAAAAAAATTAAAAAAGTATGAACCCATTTTTTTGGGTTGGGGATAGGTCATTTCTTCCGTGGTAATTTTTTCAAAACCATCAATGCTGTAGGGTTTTTTACTTTTATATTTGAACCCCATGCGTACCCTTCCTCTTCCACTTATGAAAACCCAAAGGTATCCTTGATTATCGATTAAAATTGAGGGGTTGTCGTGGGGGTCATCCACCCCCATTTTATCACAAACTACCAAGGGTTGTGAAACCAAACCTGAGGCATGATCATATGAGCCAATCATGCAAAGCAGGTGTTTGCTCTCTGCAGATTTAGTTCCTCCATAAACGAAAAAAGTTTTATTTACCTCGGCAGCATAGATAGCCAAAGGGTGATGTTTGGCGGTATAGGTTCCCAGTGCACCGGAGTATTTATCACCGTATTCATATTTTTGGTTGAGTTCAAACCAGATGGGTCTGTACCCAGGTATTTTTTTGTTTTCCAGTGACTGGCTTTGCCCTGTTCCCATAAAAAAAACACTTATAAAGAAAATTTTTAAGTTTTGTTGAATTTTCATTGGCTTCAAATTAGTTATTCAAAATAAAGGATCAATTAACATAAAAAATTTTTATAAAAAAGATTATGGTGAAATTCTAAAAGCATATTCCCCGCCTTTTAAATTGAATTTCCAGTTGTTTAAGTCGGCTTTGTCAATTTTATTAAAAAACGTTTTGCCTCTTAAAATAGTGATTTTCTGATGGGGTTTTTTATTTATGACCACTTGGGCAATACTGGTCTTTGGGACAGTAATCTCAAAAAGATATCCCTGATTTTCTTTGACCCAATTCGAAATGATTTTTCCATTGGGTGCGCTGTAGGTTGTCGATGCGCTTTCCAACCCAACAGGGGTGAAGGGCTTGATGTAAAACCTCTCAAATCCAGGATAATTGGGATGCGGTCGAATTCCACCAAGCCAACGGTAAAACCACTCGGTTACGGAGCCAAACATAGGATGTGAATTGGAATAGATGTCATCGCTTTCTTTCCAGGTTTCCCAAAGTGTTGTTGCCCCACGGTCGACCATATGTCCCCAACCCGGATACTCTTTACTGCTGATGATGTCATAGGTGGTTTGGGGAGAGAGGTATTGAGAAATGGCCTCCAAAGCAAATGGTGTTCCAAAGATACCTGTGGTCAAGTGCTGGGCGGGGGCTTTTTGAAGGGCATACTTCAGGGAGTCTTTTGCGGCTTCGATTTGATCTTTGGGAATGATCTTGTGATAGAGCAGTGAGGCAAATAAAGTTTGTCGATTGATGGGGCCTTTGATGCTTTTTTCCCAAAAGGCCTCTCGAAGCTTTTTCTCCAAATCCAATGCCAGTTGATTGTATTTTGATTGACTTTCTTGATCCTTCATGATTCCTGCAAACTCTTTCATAATTCTCGCAGATTGCAGATAATGTAAAGTACCAATCAATTCAACCGGAACAAAAGACAAAGACTCGTGGTCGCTCAATCCGGTATGCACGATTCCCTCGGGATGAAGTCGTGCAACTTTATCCATCCATCGCTTGTTGAAGTGATACATTTCCTTGACGAATTCAAGGTCTTTGTAGAATTGGTATAGCTGATGTTGAGTCACCAAAAAGGCAGACTCCCAACTGATACCACAATATTGAATTCCGACACTTGGGGCAGTATCTACAAATGTGGAGTCGTTGATCGCATCCACCCAGTCATAGACGGTTTTTTTGTAGAAGGACTGCATGTCGAAGTTGTAGATAAAAGAGGCACTGGTGGCATTGAGATCACCCCCATAACCAAATTTTTCTCTGGCAGGGCAATCGGATTGCACGCCTACCAAATTTGCCAAAAAAGTCCGTATGACGGTTTTCTGAATGTCATTTAATAATTTGGAGGAGGAGGTAAAATGATTTTCTTGATCCACTTTTGTATGGATGGAAAGTCCTGTGATATCCTCTTTTTTTGGTTTTTGCCTTAATCCGTCTATTTCCATAAAACGGTAGGCGTGATAAGTAAATTCCGGTCTGAACCAAGTGGGGCTTTTATCGCCAATGATGTAGCTGTCGGTTTGCCAGGCCACATCAGGAGCACCCGGCCCTCCGACTCCTTTATTTTTGATTTGACCTATTACCGATGTCATTGGGTTCAGCGAGCCATTGGGGTAAATGCGTTCTCCAAACCTGAAGGTGATTTTGTCTCCGCTTTGGCCGCTTAATTTGATGGAATAAGTACCCGTAAAATTTTCACCCATGTCCACCATCCATTTTCCATCTTTGGTGGCGTAGATTTTTTGTGGTTGGATTGCTCTGTTGATTTGTATTGGTGAAAAAAAGGCTTTTTGCAACTTCCCCCCCGGGGCACTGGCAGGCAGAGCATTTTCCCATTCAGTATCGTTGAAATTAGCTTGCTTCCAGCCCTCTATTTCTTTTCTGCCATCGTGGTGTGTACCCAGATAAACACTGTTTTTTACAATGGGGCCATAGTTGTATTTCCATGTGCTGTCTGAGACTATTTCCTCTGTCTTACCGCTTTGATGGATAATCGTAATCTTTGCGATAAAACGTGGTTTACCTACCGAAAGCCTTTCCCTTAAATTGATTCTGCCCCACATTTTTAAAGGAAGGGGGTTGTAAAAACCATTTCCCAAGGTCACCCCCAAACAGTTCATTCCTTGGATCAACTGCGGTGTGACATCATATTCACTGTAGTATATCCTTTTGCTGTAGTCGGTCCAAGTGGGATCCAAAATGTTTTTTTCTAAGTCAATAGCATTGATCGAGCTTTTGTAATATCCGGCTGCCGTTATATGTAGCGTCGCTTTTTGGGGAAGGTCTTCTAAAAAGAAGGTTTTCCGAAAAAGGGGAGCAGGATCATCCAAATAAAATTCAGCATCTGACTGGGGTAAGGTTTTTTTGTCTTGAATCCAGCTTGCTTTTTGATTTTGGAAAAAGACAATGTTTTTACTGTCGTCAACCGCTTGGCTGCAACGCAAGAAAAACAAGGTAATTAAAAGCAAAAAAACAAGTTGTGGGAATCGCATGGAAAAATGTATTGTTTTGAATCTCTTTCAATTTAGAGATTTATCAAGGAATACCCAATTCTATAATTAGGGAGACGTTATGAAAGAATGGAGATATTGTTACATTTGGGTATAAATTTTTTTGTTGAATCCAAAAAAACCAATAACGATGTTTAACAACATTTCAGGAATAGTTTTTGTAAAGTTTAAATTTTACGGCTTGATGTTGATGGGTTTACTGTTTTCATGTGAGTATGAAACCTATTTTGAAAATGCCTACTGCATTGAGAATGTGAATGTTGTCGATCCATTGGAGGGCCTAAAAAAAAGAGTGAATATTGTTATCAAAGGGAATAAAATTCTCCGGATGGGGAATCCGCAGGAATTAAAGCTTTCTCCAAAAAATAAAATCATCGATGGAAGTAACAAATACCTGATCCCCGGTTTATGGGACAGTCATGTTCACTTTTATTTTGACCGTCAACTTGCGCTGCACATGCCGGAACTGTTTCTCAGTACAGGGATTACCAGTGTTCGGGATACGGGTGGAGAATTTCACTATTTGGACAGTATCCGACAAAATGCACTGAGTCACCCAAAAACACATCCAAGAGTCAAAATTGCCGGGCCATTGATTGATGGCAATTTTAATGTTTACGATGGATCGGTTCTGCCTGAGCTTTCGATTCGAACGAGAAATGTTTCGGAGAGTATTGCTGAAACAGAAAAACTGGTGGCCAAGGGAGTGGATTTTCTTAAAGCTTATGAAATGTTGAGCCCTGAGCAGTTTGAGGCAATTGCTGCTATCGCCGCTCGCGAAAATCTTCGGTTGGCAGGTCATGTTCCCCTTAGTATGGAAATTACACATGCCATATCACTGGGGCTGAATAGTTTGGAACACATAAAAAATCTTGAGTTGGAGGCGGTAAAAAACAGCGATTCCATGCTACAGGAAAGGAGAAAATTGTTGGAGAATAAATCGCTGCTTTCGGGCAGGGAACTTAGGGGGAATATTCACCGGTCGCAAAAGCAATTTGCTGTTGATCATATCGCAGCCGATGCCTACAAAAAAATTCTGGATACGATCAAAAAATACGAATCTTATCAGGTGCCAACTTTATCCATTTACAAGGTGCCGATTTATAAAATCTTCAGACAAGCCTTTTGGCGTAAAAGTTTTGAGCTTCTTCCCAAATCAACAAGGGAGAAATGGGAAAAAAATGTGGATGGATCGAACGATAAAATCAATCCAGCACAAATAAAGTTTTCGGATTGGATTCAAAAAACCACTGGAGCAATGGCCAAAGCCAAAATTCCGCTGATGGCAGGAACCGACACTCCTTTGGGATATCTGACCCCCGGCTTCAGCCTTCATTATGAGTTGGAATTGATGGTCGA
>CAJXEG010000004.1 GCA_913052425.1 uncultured Flavobacteriaceae bacterium
CTCTTACATTGCGAATTTCATCTACACGAGAATCAATAAGTTGTAAATCGTAAAGGGCTCTCAGTTTGTCTTCTACGGTTACCTCATTCTTTTTTGCCATCGGAAAAATACTTTACAGGGTTGGTTATCGATTTAGATAAAGCGATTGCAAAATTAGGCAATTTTTCGATAAGATGGTCGTGTATCAATTTTTTTGTGAAACGTTCTGTTTCATAATGACCGCCATCGACCAAAAGTATCCGGTTTTCTGCTTGAAAAAAATCGTGGTATTTCAGGTCAGCTGTAACCAATGCATCGGCTTTTATTTGTTTTGCGGTAGGGATGGCAAAACTTCCCGATCCCCCAAGAACCGCTACTTTTTTTATTTTTCGATTGCTCAGGGCAGAGTGGCGTAAGAACCCTGTCTCCAGTTTTTGCCCTACCCATTTCAAAAAATCTTCTTCTGTCATTTCTTTGTCTAATATACCCACACTGCCCATACCAATTTCTTGATTTGTGTTGTCCAGTGGATACACTTGGAAGGCAACCTCCTCATAAGGGTGGTTTTTAAAAAGGGTTTGCAGTATTTTTTGTTCCAAGTGTTTTTGGAAAACCAAGTTGAGTTGAACTTCTTCAACTTCTTCGCGTATCATTTGCTTTCCCAAATGGGGCTGAGAATTTTCATTCCCTCTAAATGATCCGGTTCCCTCGGTGACAAAACTGCACTCGTCATAATCACCCAAAGCACCCGCACCCGCCTGATAAAGTGCTTCCAACAGTGCATTTGAGTTTTCTTTAGGGACATAGGTGGTCAACTGTTTTAGCGTATTTTGCTGAGGAACCAGCACTTGGATATTGTTCAAGCCCAATGCAACGGCCAAAGTGTGGCTTACGCCTTCCTTGAGATTGTCCAGTGCTGTATGTATTGCATACAGGGCAATGTCGTTCTTAATGGCTTTGGCCACAACACGCTCCACATATGTTTTTCCCGTCAATTTTTTTAAACCCGAAAAAATAATGGGATGAAAACATACGATAAAATTGAATTTTTTCGCTACCGCCTCATCGATTACATTTTCCAACACGTCGTGTGTAATCAGTATTCCCGTGCATTCAGCTTCTGCCTCTCCAAGCAGTAAACCCACATTGTCAAAATCTTCTGCATAGGCCGCAGGAGCCCATTGTTCCAGTATTGATATGATTTCCTGAATCTTCATTTCGATGCTATTCATTGCAAATATAATATTATCTTTCCGGGGCAGGAAAACCACTGTTTTGACAATTCCTTTCGGGGTTTTCCTAAATTTGACAGAGTTATAGATAATTTGAAAAAAGCACGCTTACTTCTTTTCCCATTTGGAATCCTTTATGGTTGTATCATGGCCATAAGGAATACGCTATTTGATTTAGGAGTATTGGCCTCTAATAACACTTCGATCAAATCCATTGGCGTGGGAAACCTATCGATGGGGGGTACGGGTAAATCCGTAGTGGTTATGCATCTTATAAAAATGCTTAAAAATTATCGCACGGCCATACTGAGTAGAGGTTATGGAAGAAAAACCAGTGGTTTGATCATTGCGGGTCCCAAAGACAATCCCTCCAGCCTAGGCGATGAACCCTATCAATTTTTCAATCGCTATCCTGAGACGACCGTAGTTGTTTCCGAAAAAAGAATCCTCGGGATAGAAGCACTAAAAAAGATGGACCCTCCGCCCAATTTGGTGGTCTTGGATGATGTGATGCAACATCGTTGGGTACGCCCTCAATTGATGATCATGACCTCTTCATTTCAACACCCCTATTTCAGAGATTTTATTTTTCCTGCCGGGAAATTGAGAGAATTCAGATCGGGGGTCAAACGGGCCGATATTTTATTGGTCACAAGAGCACCGAAGGATTTGTCAGTGGATCAAAAAGAAACTTTTCTAAAAAACATCAATGTCAATGTCCCGGTCTTTTTTACCAAAATCTGTTATGCAGATGTGCTAACCCAACATGGCAAAACCATTGATTCCAGTGTATTGTCTAAGGAGGATTTTTTGTTGGTAACAGGAATCGCTGACGCCCATCATTTGGTTGCTCATTTAAAAAAACTATACGGGGAATTTGAACATCTTGAGTTTCAAGACCATCATCCCTATACTCCTGTTGATGCCCGGTTGATCAATGATCGTGCCGGAGAAAAAATAATATTAACGACTGAAAAAGATTTCGCCAAACTGGCACAAAACCTCAACAACAACAGATTGTATTGCCTTACGATTGAACTTGATTTTGTCTTTGAGGAAGAACGAAGTCTTTTTGAAAAGACGATAAGAGCACTCTAGTGTAGGTGTTTGTGTGCCTTGTAGGAGGATCGAACCAATGGCCCACTTTCCACATGTCTAAAACCCAAATCTTTGGCAACCGTTTCATACTGCTTAAAGGTCTCCGGTGATATAAAAGTTTTTACGGGCAAGTGCTTTTTGCTGGGTTGAAGGTATTGACCAATGGTTACCACTTCTACATCTGCCTTTCTGAGATCATGCAGCGTCTCATACACTTCTTCTTCCTTCTCTCCCAGTCCAAGCATAATTCCGGACTTGGTGCGATTAACCCCCATTTGTTTGAGGTATTTCAAAACCTCCAAACTCTGGTCATATTTGGCTTGAACCCTCACCTCTCTGGTCAATCTTCTGACGGTTTCGAGATTGTGTGAAACTACTTCGGGAGCAGCTTCTATAATACGATCAATATTGGTTTTATTTCCTTGAAAATCGGGAATAAGCGTTTCTAAAGTGGTACCGGGGTTCAACCTTCGGACAGCTTTGATGGTTTCGTTCCAGATGATAGAGCCCATGTCCGTGAGATCATCGCGGTCAACAGATGTTATCACGGCATGTTTGATTTTCATGATCTTAATGGACTGTGCCACCTTTTCGGGTTCTTCCCAGTCTACATTTCCAGGTCTTCCTGTTTTGACACCACAAAATCCACATGAACGAGTACAGATATTTCCCAATATCATAAAGGTGGCAGTACCTTCAGCCCAACATTCTCCCATATTGGGACAACTGCCGGAAGTACAGATCGTATTGAGTTTATACTGATCTACAAGTCCTCTAAGTTCGGTGTATTTTTTTCCCGTAGGAAGTTTTACTCTGATCCATTTTGGTTTACCTACACCCTTATTTTCTCTCTCTGCTATTTCCAAAACTTTTTTTTCAAAGATACAAACTAAATTCAGAGACTCAAAAGGTAGACCCCGGTGAAGCCGGTTAGGAAAATGATCCCCAAAAGACTCAGTATTTTAATTTTTTGAGAGGGACGATCTTTGATGGGCGTATGTTTGCTGGTAATCAAACGATAATTTAAGATGGCGTAAAAAGGTGCTGTGATAAATGATAAAACAGTTGCAATTTGAACCAAAATTCCCATTTCGGAGAGTAAAAAAAGAAAAATCAAACAGGTGCCTATAGCCAAAATGGTAATCCAAAGCATATAAAAATCTTTATTTTTCTGCTTAAAGAGTATTTGAACAGTTTTGGACATCGCTCTTGGGGAGGCGTCCAAAGTCGTAATGCTGGTACTGATCATGGTGGTCAGGGCCGCAATGGCAATAACACCATACCAAGCATCTCCCAGGTTGGAGGTGTACAGATCTATCAATTGTCCAGCAAACTCATTTCCTTTATTAGAAAATTCAAGTCCTGAACCATACATTACCAAGGCTCCCAAGCCCACAAAACAAATGCCTAAAACTACGGTCGTCAAATAGCCAACATTAAAATCAAAAAGTCCCTCTTTAAGGGATAATTTATTTTTCAAGTCGTTCTTTTTTTCCAAAACCCATATAGAGTGCCAAATGGAAATGTCCATGGGTGCAGGCATCCAACCCATAAAAGCGATCAAAAACAACAAACCAGCTCCCTGGGGAAATACTTGACCATACTCCAACGAAGTATTTCCTTTTGAAAAAGCAATCACTACAGCCAGTATACTGCTTATAGTAAGGACAAGGATAATGGTCTTGATCACTTTATCCAACAGTTGGTATCGACCGATCAACAGGATGCAGTAGCATATTGCAGTAATTCCTATACTCCAATAAATCATGTTGGAGCTGATGTCGAAGAGATTAGAAGCTAAGCCGGCTGTGACAATAGTAACAGCAGTTTGGATGGTAAACATGGTGGCGATATTGAGAAAAAAATAGAGCCACAAATAAATTTTTCCAAGTTTGTAATATCCATCCAGTAAACTTTCCCCAGTAGCCAAAGCATATCGTGGTCCAAACTGAAAAAAAGGATATTTAAATAGATTGACCAAGAGCAGTGCCCACAACAGTCCCCATCCGAAATCAGCCCCAGCACGGGTAGATTGTACCAAGTGGGATACTCCAATGGCTGCCCCTGCAAATAGCAAGCCCGGCCCTAATTTTTTGAGTCTAGTCAGCATCTTCCTCAATTTTTTGGTTCAGTAAATTTTTAGCCCTTAAGAGTTTCACTTTTATAGTGTTGATGGGTTGATCCATTTTTTTACTGATTTCTTTGTAAGAAAGTCCATCAAAAAATCGAAGCTGTAGAATTTTTCGATAATCATTTTTGAGTGACTTTATCTTATTGAGCAAAGATTCTAAATTTTCGTTGGTGATCAGAATTTCCTCGGGTGAGGGATGATCTTGATCAGTGAATTCTTGTAAATCAGTAGTGTAGGAGAGGGTTTCAAGGCTTATCTTATTGTTTTCCTTCCTCAATAAATCATTGTAAATATTTTTTGAAATGGTCAAGAGCCAGGTTTTGAATTCGAATTGATCGTTGAAAGTTGAGATGCGATCAAAGGCTCGAGCAAATGTTATGATCGAAATTTCTTCGGCCAAATCCTTATTTCCGGTTTTTTTCAATTGAAAATTATACAGGTATCCCCAATGGTAATTGAACAACTCATTGAATGCTTTTTGATCTTGTTCTTGCGCCTTTTCTATGACAAGTTTGACATTCTTCATATCAATGTAGAAGAAAGGGGATTAATTGTGCTGCGGGTTGGTGCGGCAATTTTGTTCCGAAGGCAATTTTCCGCAATAGCTGCAGCTTTCATTGTCCTTGTTCAGAAAAGGGCTTTGACTGGCACAAGTACCGGAAAATTCACCTCCTTTTTTTGCCCATATTTTGATTGCAATTCCTGCAAAAGCAATGGCCAATAAAGTAAAAGTGATAATGAATAGCTTCATATAAGTTGTAAAATTAGCAAAAATAATCGTCCCCCACATTGACTGGCTCTACTTATTAATTTGTAGGAATTTACGCATATGTGTTAATTCTGAGATTTTACCGAGTATTACATTAAAAAAACCAAAATCACATAAATTTTTTCCAAATATAATGCCGCATCATGAAAAAAGCCTTTTGTGGCCGATATTTGGCCGAAATCATTGGGCACCCATATCACACTTAAATGGATTGGTTGGGTGCAGCCAAAACTAAATTTATCATGAAAACACAAACACTTCTGGGGCACCCAGACAAATTCACTTCATCAGAGTTTACCGTCTTAAAATCAATGGCATAAGGCCTGAGTTGCGAGGACATTAGAAAACTCTTAGGTTTAAAACACGATAAGTATGAGTCCGTATGTCAAGGTCTGTTCGAAAAACTCGGAGAATCAAATCACTACACTGGCGTAAAAAAAGCCTATCATATCAGGAAGCCACTGGAGAGTTTTAGGACCATGGGGCAAGTAGAAAAAATAGTGGATGAAAATGTGAAGAAACCCGTCCATAAGGTTTTAAAAAAGGCCAACCTTTCCGATTTAAATACTTTTGTTCCTCAACAAGTTTTTTTTAGGACCTATGCCAATGGTTCAAAAAAGACAAAAGTTTTCCTGCCCAATAAAAACGGTGATCCGGTTCCCGTAAAAAAGGTGAGAATCAGAGAGGCGCTTAACTCGGCGGTTAAACTCAAAAAAAATATTGATCTATATGTGAATTTGAGAAAAAATCACCATGTTTTGATCTATAGGGATGAGAATCAGGATCTCAAAGAGGAAGTGGTGAGTTTTTGGGAAGCCATCAAAAGAAAAAAATCAGGAGCTCCGCTCTATCAGATGCCCAACGAAGATTGTGAAATGGTTACCGCCCTCCACATCAATGACATGTTTTTGTTAGATGTTCATGATTTCGACGAGCCAATTGAGGAAAAGCCTAGAGATTTTTTGATAAATCACTTGTACAGGGTCCAAAAACTATCGAGTTGCTTTTACGAATTTCGTCATGCCTATGACAATAAGTTGGATGCAACAGAATACCCCAATTATATTAGGATCAACAACTTTGGTTCAAAAAAAACTGGCTGGATGACACACAACCCTATCAAAGTAGAAATAAGTCCTACAGTAGATATTACAATGTATGCCGAACAAAAGTATTTGTCAAATACCCAAAAATTAATTTTATGATGTGATCTCCCATAACTTAAAGAATAGAGGATTAGGCAGTGCCCTAATTCTCCAACAACATTACAATTTCATTAAATAAATATAGTGTTGTGGTTTGATTGAATTTTCAAAGTTAGGGGGACACTCATAAATAATCAGAAGCAATAGCGACTTTCCAACAAAATCTCAAAAAAATAATAGCCAAAAATGACAGTCACAGAAAACTTCAAAAATACCCCCGTTAAAAAACCGATCAATGATCCTTTAGCTGCCTTGAGTGCAGTGCGTTTGTCATTTGGGTTGTAGACCAGCTCTCCCACCAATGCACCGCAGAAAGTGCCTAAAAAAATACCCAGAGGGCCCATAAATATAAGCCCTATCAACAAACCTAAGGTAGCGCCAATGATGCCAGATTTTGTTCCTCCAATTTTTTTGACACCGATGATGGGTATAAAATAATCTAAAATAAAAACCCCAATGGCGACTGAAAATGTAGTTGCTAAAAATGGGAAATCTGGCGACACAAAAGAAGTCTGATGTAAAATCAATAACGCCACCCAGGCTGTGATGGGACCGGGAATCACGGGAACAAAACTTCCAATTAACCCAATAATAATTAGTAAAATTCCAATGACTATAAGTGCTAAATCCATAATTAAATCTGAGGTTTTTAATTCTTTTTATTTCTAAAAATAAAAATGTTTAAATAATAAATAGGTCAAAAGTTTGTATTTTTAAGCATCCATAAAATTACCCATCCATGGAAACAAAAAAAATTATATCGCTGCTTTTGGCTCCATTTCTAGTCATCCAGTTGTCTTCCTGCGAGTTATTCGAATCGACAACTGTATCCAGTAAGGAGATCAAAAAAGCCTCAAGCTGGTCAAAAAAAGACCAAGCTCCCAGCTATCCTGAGTGTGAGTCCCTTGAAAAAGACGAACAACTGGACTGTTTTCAAAACATCATCTCAGAACGCCTGATGATGTCCATCTCCGATGCCAATATGGTGGCCAGTACTCCATTGGATGAAAACGTTGTCCTAACCCTAAAAGTAGATAAAACCGGTGCTTTCAGTCTGATGGAAGCTGAAATTCCCAATAGTGTTTTAGAAGCATTGCCTTATTTGGAATCAACGCTCAACGAAGCAGTAGTCAACTTACCTCAAGCACTCCCTGCAACCAAGACCAATGTAGGGGTCTATGTTGACACCCAATTTACTCTGCCGATCCAAATCAGGGCCCAGCCCACTGAATGAATTTAGAAGATCAAATTATTTTGGGAATCGATCCCGGAACCACCATCATGGGTTTTGGTTTGATCAAGGTATATAAAGGGCAAATGAAGCTCATTCAAATGCATGAGCTCCAATTAAAAAAGTACGACAATCATTATTTAAAACTTCAGCAAATTTTTGTGAGAACCTTGGGGCTTATTGAAGAATACCATCCTGATCAAATAGCAATCGAAGCACCTTTTTTTGGTAAAAATGTACAGTCTATGCTGAAATTGGGTAGGGCGCAAGGTGTCGCTATGGCTGCAGGGCTTTATCGAGAAGTTCCAATTACCGAGTATTCCCCCAAAAAAATTAAAATGGCCATTACTGGCAACGGTAACGCCTCCAAGGAGCAAGTTGCCAAAATGTTGCAAAGCCTCTTTAAAATTAAGGAATTACCCAAGAATCTCGATGCTACCGATGGCTTGGCCGCGGCGGTCTGTCATTTTTTTAACCATGGTCGACCCGAAAAAACAAAGACCTATACCGGGTGGCAGGCCTATGTCAATCAAAATCCCAAAAAAGTTAAATCAGGTTAATGGCTGGTATTTATTTTCATTTTCCTTTTTGCCGTCAAGCCTGTCATTACTGTAATTTTCACTTCTCCACCCAATTGAAGTATCAAGATGAAATGCTTCAAGCATTTGAGAAGGAGATTGAACTGAGGGCTGATGAATTAACCGCTGAACTGGAAAGTATTTATTTTGGTGGAGGTTCTCCCTCATTATTATCTCCAAAGTCGGTTGAACACCTGAACAATGTGGTGATTAAAAAATTTAAATCCCACGAAAATATCGAAATTACCATCGAGGTCAACCCCGATGATGTTTCTTATGACTACTTAAAAGCTTTGAAATCTGCCGGAATCAATCGTTTGAGCATCGGCATTCAGTCGTTTTCTGATGCAGAATTAAGACTGATGAACAGGATTCACAATGCAGATCAAGGAATCAAAACTCTTGATTGGACGGCACAGCTTTTTAATAACTTTTCTCTTGATTTAATATATGGGACTCCCTCTAGTGATCTTTCCAGCTGGAAAAATAATTTGAATCAAGCTTTGTCTTTTGATGTGCCCCATCTCTCGAGTTATGCACTCACGGTAGAGCCCAAGACTGTACTGGCGCATCAGGTAAAAAACAAAGAGGTGCAACTCCCGGATGATGAGTGGGTTAAGATTCAATACGATTGGATGGTTGATACTATGGAGGAAGCAGGTTATGAAAATTATGAATTTTCAAATTTTAGCAAGCCGGGGTTTAATGCCGTGAATAATGCAAATTATTGGAAGGGAAAAGCCTATATTGGGATTGGCCCCGCAGCCCATAGCTTTGATGGAAAAAGAAAAAGAAGTTGGAATCCATCCAACAACATAAAATATTTAAAATCCATTCAACAGGGTATTTTACCCGCCCAATTTGAAAATTTAAATACCCATGAGGCTTTTAATGAGTATTTGATGACAGCTTTAAGAACCTCCTGGGGGGTTTCCCTCCAAAAAATAAACCAAACCTTTGGGGGTCATTATTCCAACTACCTCGAAAAGCAGGTAGAAAACCACCTGATTGATCAAAGACTTTATTGGGATGGAGATGCACTGAAAGTTTCCAAGAGTGCCAAATTCCTCACAGATGGCATCGCCTCAGACCTTTTTTTGCTTAAGAATTAAAGGTTTATTGATTCCCGTATAATTCCGAAAAATAAGGGTGAAAAAGAGCAATGGTTTCGATACCCTTCAGGAAGTTGTCAATCCCATAATGTTCATTGGGGGAATGAATTGCATCGCTGTCAAAACCAAATCCCATCAGTAAAGTTTTGGTGCCCAAAACCTTTTCAAACATCGGGACTATGGGAATACTCCCCCCATCTCTCTTGGCATGAGGGACTACCCCAAAAACATCATTATAGGCTTTTTCGGCTGCCTTATAGGCCAAAGAGTCAGTAGGTGTTACATAGGCATTACCGCCATGATGGGTGGTAACTTCAACCTTTACACCTTCTGGTGCCATTGCTTTAAAATGTTGCTCAAACAGTTCACTGATTTTTTTCCATTCTTGATGGGGAACCAAGCGCATTGAAATTTTGGCGTGGGCTTGACTGGTGATGACTGTTTTTGCTCCTTCTCCCGTATAACCTCCCCAAATTCCATTCACATCCAGTGTGGGACGAATTGATCTGCGATCCAATGTAGTGTATCCTTTTTCTCCCATCACAGCATCGATTCCAATAGAGTCTTTAAAACTCTTTTCATTCAAACCATTCTCATTCATTTTCTTCCGCTCCGATTCAGAAATTTTTTCCACTTGATCATAGAATCCGGGAATATTTACCTTTTTATTCTCATCGTGCAGGGAAGCAATCATATCACACAAAACATTAATGGGATTGGCGACTGTTCCTCCATATAAACCGGAATGTAAATCTCTATTGGGTCCCGTTACGGTAACCTCCATATAGCTTAACCCTCTCAAGCCCGTGGTGATGGCTGGGTTTTCAATACTGTTAATTCCCGTATCTGAAATGAGTATGATATCCGATTGTAACATGCTTTTGTGATCTCTGATAAATTTTTCCAAGTGATCACTGCCCACTTCTTCCTCCCCCTCGATGACAAACTTTATGTTATTTTTGAGTGCGTTGTTTTGCATCAAAATTTCAACGGCTTTGAGATGCATAAACATTTGTCCTTTATCATCACAGGCGCCTCTGGCAAAAATGGCACCCTTGGGGTGCAAGTCAGTTTTTTTAATTACTGGTTCAAAGGGGGGGCTCTCCCAAAGTTCCAGTGGATCGGGTGGTTGAACGTCATAGTGACCGTAAACCAATACAGTGGGGGCATTTTCTGAGACCAAAATTTCTCCATAAACCACTGGATGACCTCCTGTTTCATAAATTTGAACCGTGGAACACCCTATTTCATTGAGTGCGTTTTCTATCCATTTCGCTGTTTTTTTTACATTCTTTTTGTAGTGAGGATCTGCGCTGATGGATGGAATTTTGAGCAATTCTATGAGTTGATCAATAAAATTTTCTTTTTGATTTTGAAGGATTTTTTTCATGAGCTTTTATAACACTATAAATGTACAAAACATTGTTTCTTTTTTTTTTGTTGAAAATCATTTTAAGAAAACTTGATTATATTTGTGCTCGTTTTACCAGGCGGGTGTGGTGAAATTGGTAGACACGCTAGATTTAGGATCTAGTGCTTCACGGCGTGGGGGTTCGAGTCCCTTCACCCGCACCAAAAAAACCTCTATTCAAAATAGAGGTTTTTTTATGGCATTGATTGTAAATTTTACTAACCGAATAATCTTATTTAAAAATTCAACGGTTTATCTGCTGATTACGCTTTTATAATGATAATCTGAGCTTGAGCATGTAGGGCATTATTTTCTATAGCATGTTCCATAATGTCTTTTCCTTCATCACAAATGGGTTCAATCAACATGGCTCCGTAGGTGGCCAGTAACAAAATCATTTCTGCTTTGTCGTGGATGGCAGCATGAATGATCAATGGCTTTCCATTGACTTTCATTCTGGGGCTGATTTTTCCCGATTGAAGGAGTTGCTCTATGTATTCATAATTTTCTGTTTGAATGGCCATGAGCGCCTTTTCTTCTAGGAGTGTACTTTTTTCTTCAAGAGCTTCAATGGACAAGCTATCTTTGGATACTAACATCTCAGATGCACTAAGTGTTGTTAGGGAAATTAGGAATGCGAAGAGTAAAAACTTTTTCATTTCGAGTACTATTTAATTTTTTATTCAAAGATATTGACGAAACAGTACTTATTATTCATTTTAATTACCTTAGTTATGTATAATATTAACCTTTATTGATATTATTTGTTGTTTAATGTTAAAATCAACCAATATTATTGTTTAATATTAAAGAAATTTTAATTTTTTCAGAGTTACATTTAAATTTTGATTTATTTTTACTGCCGATTCTTTCTTTTTAATTAAAAAACTCCTTAAAAGTGTTTAAATCAGTAGTTGTGATTTGAAATTGCGGATTAAATTTCTTGCCCAAAATGTCGAAATTGTTACTTGTAGTCAGAGAAATCTGGCAAAGGAATTTGGCTGCTAAAGCGAATATGCATTCGGATTTAGACTACTTTGCCTAACTGAAGTTGTACAGTCTACTTATTAGACCTGTTTACTTTAAAATAGTCTAATTTGATGTCATCCAAACCGTCTTTGTCAAAGGGGTATTCCATTTGATCTTGAATATTGTAGAGAGAAATGAGGATAAACTCACTGAGGATGATTACAAAATAAGTCAGTCCCATAGGATTTTCCAAACCAATTTTATTGATAATGGTAGGGGTATATATTACCGGAAACATGTATATAAAGATCAAGCAGTAGGCTTTCAAACTGATTGGAGTCCTGTGTGTATGAATGGCAATAAGATTTTCCTGTGATACATGAACATCTTTGATAAACCTGAATATCTTTTGTTTGGATCCTCCAGACAATTCCTCGTTGTGTTTTTCGATGAATTGGTAAATTAACGCGGTTTTGCTGTCGATTTTATCTGTATTGTAATTGGATTGCGACAAGTGATCTAAAAAGGAGTTGGAAAGATCGTTTAGTATTTCATTTATTTCTTTTTTTGCTTCATCTGTTAATTTAGGACTATTCATGAAATAATAGGAGATGGTTTTGATGGCACCTCTATGCAAACTCAAAAACTCCAAAGCTTTCTCCCTGCGCTTGAATGCTCCCCTGATGGCAAACACCAAGGGGAATATGATCGCAATACTGATTAGTGTAAGGTCAATATTATAGATGATTTCAAAATTGTAAGCACAATAAGGTACTAATAATGAGAGCAATAGTGTTATTAGCGTACGATGATTAATAATGGCAAGATATCTTATCACAAAAATTAGTATTTTAGTTAAAACTATTAACTATATTATGAATAAGCAAATCTTTTTTTGGGTTGGACTATTAATAGTTACTTCTCTCACTGCTCAAGTTGAACAAAAATCAGATGCACTCTTCAAAAATCAGAGTCCTTTAAAAATAAAGTTGAGTTACTCCAACGATGTTATTAGATTGGAGACAGATGATACAACACTCGTTAAAACAACCATGTCTTTTTGGAACGAAGACAAATGGAATGATCTTGAAGTTTCTCTTAGGGCCAGAGGCAATTTTAGAAGGTCTAAGTGTTATTTCCCGCCCATTAAGATGAAAATCAAAAAATCAAAAGCTGAAGGAACTTTGTTTGAGGGAAATAAAAACTTAAAATTGGTTGTTCCTTGCCTACTTCAGAAAGAAAAAAATGACAATATCGTCCAAGAGTTCATAGCCTACAAACTTTACGAAAAAATATCTCCTTATCACTTCCAAACCAGAATGGTTGAAATTGAATTTGTAGAAATCAAAAAAAAGAAGACAATAGTGCATCAACTCAAAGGGTTCTTGATTGAAGACGACAAGCGAGTGGCTGATCGATTTGAAGGAAAGTCTTTTGAAAGGTATATCCATCCCAAAGCCATGGATGACATAACCTCTATCCAAAATACCATGTTCCAATTTATGATTGGAAACACTGATTTTTCTGTTGCCTATCAACACAATGGTAAATTACTTTATGCCAACAAAAAAATCTATCCGTTGCCCTATGACTTTGACTTGTGCGGTTTGGTAGATGCCAGTTATGCCATTGTAAACAGAAATCTGGGAATCAGTTCTGTCAAAGACAGAAAATATCGAGGTTTTAAAAGAGATGAATCACTGGTTCAAGAGGTCAGGGATCAATTGTTAAGTAAAAAATCACAATTCTTTCAAATCATTGATGACCAGCAACCCAGATTTGAATTGGCCTCTGAATTTGAAAGTACAAAGACGTTCTTATCCAGCTTTTTTGAAATTTTGGAAGATGACAAAGAGTTTGACAAAAAGGTGATCCAAAATATGAGAACCAAGTAAGCTTAGTTAACACCCAGAGCTTCTGTCATTTTGTGGAAGATTTGGGAGTTTTCATAAACTCCAGCAAATAGTTCGGAAAATTTTCCATAACTAAAAACAGGCACCATGGTGGCACTGTGACCACCCGTGTTAAATCCAGCAACCAACTCAAAACCCTTGGTCATCCCCATGGTAATGGCCAGTCCCCCTGTTTCATGGTCGGCTGTTACGACGACCAAAGTGTTGGCATTGTTTTTTGCAAAATTCAGTGCTGCCTCAATGGCACTGTTGAACTCTATTAATTCTGACGTAATATAATCGATATCATTAGCGTGGCCTCCCCAATCGATCTGTAAGCCTTCTACCATAAGGAAAAAGGGTTCTTCTTGGCTGTCCAACTTATATCCAGAGTAGCAGTTAAATATTACGCCAATAGCGGGTCTCTTCCATCGATAATCGATGGGGGTTCTTCATCATAAGTAAACAAACCTATTTTTTTGGCTTTCGATTTTTTAAAAGCTCTAAAGTTTTTGACCACATCCAGAGTGTTCATTTCTTCGATAAGGTTTCTGCCGTCCACTCTTTCATTAAAGTACTTTTTTCCTCCACCGATAAAATAATCTACATCACTTTCACTCAGTTGAATGGTAATTTCTTCATATTTTTTTCAGGAGTCTACATTGGCATAAAAGGATGCAGGGGTTGCATGAACAATACTGGAGTTGGCAATAAGTCCCTTATTGTATCCATTCTCTTCACAAATTTCCAATACGGATTCAAGTTTTTGATTTCTTGAGCTGATCCCAATCACACCATTATATGTTTTTTCTGCACAAGCCATGGCAGTTCTACTGGCAGCAGAATCCGTAACCAAACTTTTTACTGCATGAGTTTTGGAAAGTCCAATGACAGGGAAATCTTCCAAAACAGTTTGATTGTTATTGGCATACATTCCTGCCGATATTTGACTTAAGCCCATTCCGTCACCAATCAGAAAAATAACATTCAATGGGGGGTCGACTCCTTGTTGGGCCTGGGCAAGGGCCAAGGGCAAAACAAGCATAATAATACTTTTTTCATTTTTACAGATTGTGATGTAAATATAAAAAATGGAAATCTATTTAATACCATGCGTTATAATTGTTTCGATTATTTGTTGAGTTGCACCCTTTCCTAATGTGATGTAATCTTTATTGATTTTACCTATTTGCTCAACCAATTTTTCGTCATTTATCAATGCTTTGGATATTTTTTCAAACCCTTCGGAAGATTTCACGCTCATAATTCCTCCTTTTTTTTCCAATAAGACAGCTTCCTGAAACTTACCAAAATACTTTCCAATGACAACTGGAATACCGTAAGCTGCGGGTTCTAAGGTGTTGTGTAAACCACTTTTTTTCATTCCTCCACCCACATAGGCAAATTTTGCATAGCGATAAATCTTGGCCAATTGACCAATGGTATCCACTATCATCACAGCTTTGTCAGCGGCCCTTTCTTCATCAAAATTAGTCCACTTTGTATAGGGAATCCCAATCCGTTTCTCTAGGTTTTCAATGGACTGCTTCGAAACTTCGTGAGGGGCGATGATAATTTTAATAGGGGTGGTTTTTTTTAGAAAAGTATCCATTAATTCGTAATCCTCAGGCCAAGTGCTACCGGCAACAAAACACTCTTGATTATTAAGAAATTTTTCAATTATCTCCAACTGCTCATGATTTTGGGTCAGATCGTATACTCGATCCATTCGGGTGTCACCACTGATGCTAACGCGGTCGATACCGATTGAGTTCAATAGTTTTTTCGATTCATCGTTTTGAACAAAAAAGTGTTTTACACCATACAATATGCTCCTGTAGGCTTTACCATAACTTTTAAAAAACAATTGATTTGGCCGAAAAATACTTGAGACAGAATAAACGGGAATCTTTCTTTTTGAGAGACCATTTAAGTAGTTCAGCCAGAATTCATATTTTACAAAAATAGCCCGATTGAGATTACAAAAATCAAGAAATCGGTTGACGTTCTTATGAGTATCCCAAGGCAAATAACAAATACAATCTGCAGCACTAAATTTTTTTTGAATTTCGTAACCCGATGGTGAGAAAAAAGTAAGTAAAATTTTATGCTGGGGAAAAGCCAGTTTATATTCCAATATCAATGGGCGGGCTTGTTCAAACTCTCCCAGTGAAGCCACATGAAACCATACCCAATCTCCTTTATTCACTCCTTGGTATTCCAAATGAGCAAAAACCTCCCGTCTCCCTGAAACAAAAAGACGGAGTTTATCGGAAAACAACCCCAAAAACTTTAATACAGGATAGCTGAGGCCTAAAATCAGATTGTAAGTGATACGAAACAACATCGAATCAAAAATAGTTTTTAATATCAATTGTGTAAAGCAGATTCCTTTTTTTAATTTTATATGCTAATTAAAATTATGAAGAAGATCCAAATGGTTGACCTCAAAGGTCAATATGAACACATCAAAGAGCAGGTCAATCAGTCCGTTTTGGAAACCATCGAATCCACAATGTTTATCAATGGCCCAAGCGTAAAAAGTTTCCAAGATCATCTTGAAAAATACCTAGGGGTAAAACACGTTATTCCCTGCGCCAATGGAACGGATGCCCTCCAAATTGCCCTGATGGGTTTGGGGTTGAAGCCTGGTGACGAAGTCATTACCGCCGATTTTACTTTTGCTGCCACCGTTGAAGTGATTTCCCTTTTGGGACTGACTCCGGTTTTGGTTGATGTAGATCCCAAGACATTCAACATCGACATCCTCTCCATTGAAAAAGCAATTGGCCCCAAGACAAAAGCCATCATCCCTGTACATTTGTTTGGTCAAGCCGCTGATATGGAGGAAATTTTGGCCTTGGCCAAAAAAAACAACTTATATGTGGTAGAGGACAACGCCCAATCCATAGGAGCGGATTACACCTTTTCTGACGGCAGTAAAAAGAAAACAGGTACTTTGGGTCATATTGGAACGACTTCCTTTTTTCCTTCCAAGAATCTGGGAGCTTATGGAGATGGAGGTGCTATTTTTACCAACGATGATGAATTGGCCCACACCATCAGAGGAATGGTCAACCATGGCATGTACATCAGGTATCAGCACGATGTGGTAGGGGTAAATTCTCGCCTCGATTCTGTTCAAGCTGCCATACTCGATATCAAACTCAACCTTTTGGACTTTTATAATGAATCCAGAAAAGCCGCTGCTCTTAAATACAACCAACGTTTGGCCGATCAACCCCAATTGATCACCCCTTTCAGAAAGGGAGATTGTGACGCTCATGTTTATCATCAATATACCCTAAAGCTGATTGATGGAGATCGAGATGGGCTGGTCAAGCACCTCAATGAAAACGGTATCCCCTGTGGTGTCTACTATCCCATTCCTCTGCATTTACAAAAGGCTTATACCAGTGATCACTACAAGGCGGAAGGTTTTATAGTAACGCTCAAAATTGTCAATCAGGTGATTTCTTTACCCATGCATACAGAATTGACCGACGATCAAATCGATTTCATTACCGATACTGTCAAGGCATTTTTGGGTTAATGCCTTAAATTTCTGCTCCGGAAATTGCTACTTCCGGAGAAATTTTACGAACCAAACCTTGTAGGACTTTTCCGGGACCCACTTCGACGAAGTCTGTGATTCCTGACTCAATCATGACGTTAACACTTTGCGTCCACCTGACGGGAGCTGTCAATTGTGCGATCAAATTTTTCTGAATTGCCTTGGGTTCGCTAACCGCTTGGGCGGTAGTGTTTTGATAAATAGGGCACAGTGGTGCAGAAAAATGTGTAGCGTCAATGGCATTGGCAAGCTCGCTTCTGGCAGGTTCCATCAATGGAGAGTGGAATGCTCCACCTACAGGCAGAACCAAAGCCCTTCTGGCACCGGCAGCTTTTAAATCTTCACAAGCCAATGCTATGGCATCAACATTGCCCGAAATGACCAGTTGTCCGGGGCAATTGTAGTTGGCTGCAACCACCACTCCAGAGGTTTGTTGGCAAATTTCTTCTACAATCTGGTCTTCCAAACCCAGGACCGCAGCCATGGTGCCTTCACTCTGGTTACAAGCTTTCTGCATGGCTTCTGCTCTTTGAGAAACCAATTTCAATCCCGATTCAAAATCAATCGCTCCGGCAGCCGTTAAGGCCGAAAACTCTCCCAAGGAGTGCCCTGCTAATGCATCGGGCTGAAAATCACCACCCATCACTTTTGCACTTATGACAGAATGGAGGTAAATGGCAGGTTGGGTAACCCTGGTTTGCTGAAGGTCTTCTTTACTCCCTTCCAGGAGTATGGTCGAAAGGTCAAACCCCAAGATCTCGTCCGAGGCTTGAAACATCTCTTTGGCCATTTCGAATCGATCAAACAGGTCTTTCCCCATGCCGGGAAATTGCGAACCTTGTCCAGGAAATAGATATGCTTTCATAATGGATTTATATTTTAGTATAGGTAATAAAAGAGTATTCAAAATCGGGATGACTCATGCGCTCCTCCTTTTCGACAGACCATTTTTTTAAATCGATTTCTGGAAAAAACACATCTCCCTCAAATTGGGCATGAATTTTAGTTAACTCAATCACATCGGCCAATTCAATTGCTTGCTCATAAACTTGTCCACCACCAATCACAAAAGGCTGATCATCGTTTTTTGCGCATTCAATGGCCGCTTCCAGACTGTGACAAACAGTGACCCCTTCTTTGGAATAATTCTGGTTTCGCGTCACCACTATATTATGACGGTTGGGCAATGCCTTGGGCAAGGATTCGAAAGTTTTCCTTCCCATGATGATGGCATGGCCTGTGGTCAAACGTTTAAAACGCTTGAGGTCCTCTGGTAAATGCCAGATCAATTGATTGTCTTTTCCCAAAACGCTATTCTCATCAATGGCAGCGATAAGCGTAACTTTAGAGACTATTGATGATTCACTGGAGATGGAAGCATCAGCTGTTTTAGCGTCTTTTATTCTTTCAGAATTCATAAAATTAATAGGGGAGTTGTTTTGATTCTCGACTTAAAAACGAAATAAACGTCAAAATATATTGAAATAGACTAATTTTGAAACAAATGTACGTTTTCTAATTTATTTATGACCTTCCATAACGATTTCCCAGCGCTGAAATCAAGTACATATTTTAACACTGCATATGTGGGGTTGATGTCCCAGACATTGTTCGACTTCAGGTCAGGTTTTGAAATTAACTATCTGTTGAATGCAGATCAACATAAAATCGAGGCCTATGATCGTTTGGATCAGACCCACCATGCCATTTCTCGTTTTATAGGTTCCAAAAAAGAGCAAACATATTTCGTTTCCAATTTTTCCATGGGCATAAGATTTGTTTTGGATTGCCTGCCCAAAGGAAGTAATGTTTTATACCTAAAAGACGATTACCATTCACTTGTTGATGCTATTGAGGAAAGGGATTTTAATCATTTTAGTTTGTCCATTGAGGAACAGTTGGAGGAAAAAATTGAACATGCTTTATCTCAAAACAATTTTCATGCTTTGATAATCAGTCTGGTTCAGTTTACCCATGGTTTTAAAATCGATTTTGATTTTTTAGCTCAGCTCAAAGAAAAATACCCACAGTTTCTCATCATAGGAGATGCAACCCAACACATTGGGGCAGATCTTTTTGATTTTAATGCCTCACCTTTTGACGCCATAGCCTGCAGTGGATACAAGTGGTTATTGGCGGGCTTTGGTAATGGTTTTATTGCCTTGTCAGATCAATTTTTTGAGGAGACAAACATCTGTAGTGAAGACTTTCAACAAAAGGTATTTTCTGGACATTTTAACATATTGGGTGCAGCTTCATTGGTTTTTGCATTGGAATATTTACAGGCACACGATTTTGAAAAACTGGTTCAAAAAAACAAAGCACTTAGCGAAAAATTAAGAAGTGAACTCATCAAAATTGGTTGGATACCCGAATACCACCAGCGCAAACTTCAAAGCACTATCGTTAGCATTCCCACCGAGGAAGCTGTATTAAAACAATTGGAAGAACAAGGGGTTAGGGCATCATACAGGGGCAAATACCTTCGCTTTTCAATGCACTTTTACAACTCCACTCAGGAAATAGATAAATTAATCGGCCTTATAAAGCCATTGATTGCAGTTTGATTTAGACAGCTACTTTCCCCCGAATCAGTGGGTGTGGATCATACCCATTGAGTGTAAAATCTTCGTATTTAAAATCAAAAATATCCTTTACTTCTGGGTTTAAGACCATTTGAGGCAGTGGTTTTGGGCTTCGACTCAGTTGTTCCTCCAATTGCTCCCGATGATTGGAGTAAATATGAACGTCTCCAAAAGTGTGGACAAAGGTGCCCGGTTTGAGATCACAAACTTGGGCTACCATCAAATTCAGAAGCGCATAGGATGCGATGTTAAAGGGAACTCCCAAAAACAGATCGGCACTCCTTTGATAGAGTTGACATGAGAGCTTTCCCTCGGCGACATAAAACTGAAAGAAAGCATGGCAGGGGGGAAGAGCAGCTTTGTGATTGGCTACATTTTCTGAAAATGACACTGAAGTATCGGGCATCACACTGGGATTCCATGCCGACACCAGCATTCTTCTGCTGTCTGGATTGGTTTTCAAAGTTTCTATCACCGCTTTGATTTGATCAATGCCCTCATCATTCCAATTCCTCCATTGATGACCGTAGACTGGCCCCAAATCTCCTTTTTCGTCAGCCCATTCATTCCATATTCTCACACCATTCTCTGTTAAATAATTGATGTTGGTATCCCCTTTTAAGAACCACAAAAGTTCGTAAATAACAGATTTTACGTGAATTTTCTTGGTTGTTACCAGCGGAAATCCCGCTGCCAAGTCAAACCGCATTTGATAGCCAAAAACACTTTTTGTTCCTGTTCCCGTTCGGTCTGTTTTGCTTACGCCATGATCCTGAATAAACCTGACCAGATCTAAATATTGTTGCATGCTCTTTGAAGATATATTATCAAAAATAAGTCATGGTGAGATTCCAATGTTTGGAATTGGAAATAGTTTTCAAAAAAAGATTAACAGCTATTTTTTTGACTCTCTTTTTGAAATTTCGTCCCGAATTTTGACGGCTTTTTCATAATCCTCCAAATTCACCAATTTGTCTAAAAGTGATTTCAGTTTTGTAAGAGAAAGTTTTTTTAAATCGTCGGGAACAGCTTTCTGTTTGCTTTGTTCCTCAACAAAATTTTGAATCCAGTTTTCACTGCCTTTGTTTTTCTCATCGTCTTTTATGGTACTCTCGTCAAAACCGGCTTGTTTGAGAATGGAATCATAAATGAAGATTGGAGCCCCAAATCGCAAGGCCATTGCAATGGCATCGGAAGTTCTTGCATCGATAATTTCTTCAATTTTATCTCTTTCGCAAATCAAGCTGGAGTAAAAAACTCCGTCTACCAATTTGTGAATGATTACCTGTTTTGTGTAAATATTGAATCTTTCAGCAAAATTTTTAAAAAGGTCGTGGGTTAGGGGACGTTTAGGTTTCAGTTCCTTTTCCAAGGCAATGGCAATGGATTGTGCTTCAAAACCACCAATAATGATGGGCAGCCTTCTGTTTCCGTCTACTTCACTCAAAATAAGTGCATAGGCACCTGTTTGTGTCTCGCTGTAGGAAATACCCTTAATGTTTAATTGAATTAATTTCATAATGTCACTCAATACCAAATTAGTAAAATTATCAAGTAAATCCCTACAAAAGAATGGTTTTTGTATCCATTTTAACGCAAAATTCTGAATGCTATAACCACTTATCCGTTAGCATTTAATTAAATTTGTGTTGCAAAAAATAATTTTGATGAAAACGATTCAGTTCAGAGAGGCTATTTGCCAAGCCATGTCGGAGGAAATGCGAAGGGATGAAACCATCTATTTGATGGGGGAAGAGGTTGCCGAATACAATGGTGCTTACAAGGCCTCCAAAGGTATGCTTGACGAATTTGGTGACAAACGTGTGATTGATACACCCATCTCCGAATTGGGTTTTGCAGGTATTGGTGTAGGTTCGACCATGACCGGAAACCGTCCCATAATCGAATTCATGACCTTCAATTTTGCGTTGGTAGGGATTGACCAGATCATCAATAATGCTGCCAAGATTCGTCAGATGTCCGGAGGTCAATTTCCTTGCCCTATCGTATTCAGAGGGCCCACAGCATCTGCAGGTCAATTGGCCGCAACCCATTCTCAAGCTTTTGAAAGTTGGTATGCCAACTGTCCCGGACTAAAAGTAATTGTTCCCTCCAACCCTTACGATGCCAAAGGTCTTTTAAAGTCTGCCATCAGAGATGAGGATCCCGTAATTTTTATGGAGTCAGAACAAATGTATGGAGACAAGGGGGAAGTCCCCGAGGGAGAGTATACCCTTCCTATTGGTGTTGCCGACATCAAAAGAGAGGGAAAAGACGTGACCATAGTTTCTTTTGGTAAAATCATCAAAGTCGCTTATGAAGCTGCCGAGACTTTGTCAAAACAAGGTGTCGAATGCGAAATTATTGACCTCAGAACCATAAGACCCATGGATTATGAAGCTATTTTTAACTCGGTTAAAAAAACCAATCGATTGGTCATCCTCGAAGAGTCCTGGCCTTTTGGGAATATTTCTACCGAGATCACTTATCAGGTTCAAAATCAAATATTTGATTTTCTTGACGCACCTATAGAAAAAATAAATACCGCTGATACTCCAGCACCTTATTCTCCTGTTTTGCTGGCTGAATGGCTCCCCAATAGCGATGATGTGATCAAAGCTGTAAAAAAAGTGATGTACATGACCTGATAAATCGCCCTAACCCTCACCCCAAAATTTTATCCTCAAAACATACTTATCCCTAACGGCAATTGTTCTGTGTACCAGCTTCTGTCTTTCGCAAGATGTAATCAAAGGCCTTGTGTTCGACGATCAAAATATTCCCATATACAACGCTCATGTATATTTTGCCGGAATTCCCATTGGAGTGATTACCGATGAAAAAGGACTTTTGAGTTGGAGTTTGACCATACTTTCAAAAGTTTTGAGGTGAGTTTTGCGGGGATGCAAACGGCCAAAATCGCCATTGTTCCAAACAAAGCATTTTACAAAATTAGTCTTGTGGAAGACTCAGCATTGCAAGAGGTAGTGGTTGTTTCCTAACCCAAAAAAACTGAAGAAAAAAGAAAACCCCGCCTACCGAATTTTACAAAAGATCTGGGAAAACAAAAAAAGCAATGGGTTGATATCGGCAAAGACCTATTGCTATAATCGGATTCGGAATTTACAAGTGGGTTTGAGTAATATCGATTCTGTTCAACTGAGAGAATGGTTGAAAAAGGATTTTTATTCACTCAAAAAAATAATAGCACCCCATAAAAACAGATCGACCTATTACCTTCCTCTGTATGGCAGTCAAACAGTTCGCTCTTTTGCCGGAGACAATTTACTCCAGCTTAAAAAGGACAAAATAGAAGCCAAAAGAGAACTGGGGGTGGCACAAGATGGCTTTGTTTTTCAGAGGGTTCAAAATGTATTTCAGGACATCGATGTGTATCAAAATGACATTCCACTGGTTGACCGTACTTTTGTCAGTCCCATTTCGGGATACGGATACAGTACTTACCACTATGTTTTAAATGACAGCTTGCAAACCGATTATGGTAAAGAATATGTCATTTACTTTTTTCCCATTCAAGATGGTGACCTCGCTTTTGAGGGAAAATTCAGGGTCTCAGCAAAAGACTACGCCCTCACTCATATAGATATGCGTACCCACCCTAAAGTCAACCTTAATTTGGGTCGTAACCTCTACATTGAAAAAGCCTTTTTGATCAAAGACTCCATTTTCTTGCCGCTAAAAAATGAATATGAAGCAGATTTTACTCTGCTCACAAAAGGGGACAAGGAAAAAGGTTTATATGTCAGACAAATAGATCATTTTGATGGTTACCAATTAGATAAGGAAATACCTATTTCAGATTTCAAAAAACCCGATCCACAATTTAGGGCAGATCAATATGAACGAACACCCTCCTACTGGAAAGTCCAAGTGCCGAAATTAGCCGAGAATCAGTTGTTTTTCGATCAAATTCAACAAGTTAAGGACAACAGAACCATCAAAAGACTGGTAGGGAATATCACTAAGATTTCCACCGGCTATATTCCGGTAGCAAAGCATCTCCAATTGGGATCCCTTTGGACAACCTTCGGAAACAATGGCATACAGGGGACAAAAGTCAAACTGGGATTGCGCAGCTTCAAAACCCGCGATGATCGATTCAGAATACAAACTTATTTGTCCCATGGCTTTAGGGTCAAAAGCTGGAACTATGGATTTGCGGTAAATTTTTTGGCGGGATTCAAGCCCCGCTGGGTCATAGGCTCTTCCAAAACCAATGACATTCAACAAATGGGGGGCAAGCTTATGTAAGAAAATGAATTGATATTGGATCAATTTGCCAATGCCATCCTAAAAAGAGGAGAAAACCATTATTTGACCGCATTCCAAAATCACAAGCTGATGACCGAAGTAGCCATTCACAAAAATTTGCGTTTGAACTTATTGGCCTACCAAAAAAGCGTAGCATTTACTCATAGTGGTGTTTTTCCCATGGGATATGTTATCGGTAGAAAGATCCAATCAAAATTTAAAGATGTAGGGGTGGAGGCCACCCTGCGTGTTACTCCCACCCGAAGGGTCTATGGTTCTGGTGTTCAACAGCGTTTTGGAAGATTTAGATTTCCCACGACTGCCATCAAATTTAAAATGGAAACTTCGGGAATTCTCGATGGTGATTTGGGGTACAAACAACTTCAGTTCTTACAAAACTATCCAATAGGACTCAGCAAATTTGGTATTTTGGATGCTACAATCGAAGCAGGAAAATCATTCGATTTGGTGCCTTTACCTCTGCTTTTTCCAGTTCCTTCCAATCAAACCTTTTCACTCGAAAAAAACACCTTTGCCCTGCTGAACTATTACGACTACATCACCGATCAGTACCTCAATGCTCATTTTGAACATCATTTTAATGGTTTTGTGATGAATCATTTACCATTGCTAAAAAAACTAAACCTTAGATTTTTGGCCACATTTAGAAAAGCCTATGGAACGCTGAGTCCGGCTTACAAAGATCATTTGATAACCGATTTAAAACTTAAAGGCCCTGACTAAAGGCCGTATTTTGAATACGGTATTGGGCTGGAAAACTTAGTGTTAGGTTAGATACGTTTTTTTCGTTTAGACTTTATCTACCGGGGTCCTCACAAATCATTGAATAGACCTCAATCCCCAGAATTTGGGGTGCGATTGTCTGTTAAAGCTACTTTTTGACAACCTCTTCGTAACGAATACCGTTGTCCGCCATTTCAGATTTTTTTTCTGCCTCGATGCTTATGGTATGTTCAGGTTTTTCAATTTTTTCTCCCATTGCATCTCCATTGATTGCAA
>CAJXEG010000005.1 GCA_913052425.1 uncultured Flavobacteriaceae bacterium
ACCATTTGTCTGCCGGCAGACATGGGTTCGTTTTCGATATCTGGATGGGCATAGATGGCTGCAAAGAGTTTTTCTGGATTGAGATGGCCTTGCGCAAAAAGTAGGGTCTGATCTCTATAGTAACCCGAACGAAAATCACCCGGTTGAAAGAAACGATTGAGGACAATTTGTGGTAATTCTTTACCATCGCCAAAAATCCCGAAAGTCCCTTTACCACTCAACACCTCTCTACGACCAAGTATACTGGTCTGGCGACTGGTAAAAATAATTTTGTAATCCTCAAGGATCTGTTTTTTGTAATCCTCAAAGCTCAATGTAGTATTACTTTCTTGGCTCTTAATCATCATTTCGGTAGGTAAATTTACAAAATTTTGACTTGGTAAATTGCGCATATTCCTTTGGCCTCCAATTTAAAACTACTCTAAAACCACCTTCTTGAAAAAAGTTTGGACAATTGTTTTGGGCTTAACAAGAGTATAAAACGTATTTTGGTTTCATAGGGAATCTGATTGAATTCCCACCCTTTGTTGGTGTGTAGGGGAAAAAAGATTTCCAAATAATCAGGAAGGATGTTAAAACGAATTCCGCAGCCATACAAGAAATGAGAATTACTCTTGCGATTTTTGAGTATTCCCAAATCTATATAGGCTTCAATCCACTTCCAAATCCCCATTGTCAGATTGGTGGTCAACAAGTAATCATTGGCAGTGGTGGGAAAAAGCATGGATTTAAAGCCTCCTTCAGCCATCACAATTTGTTGACTGAAAAAACCGTCATTTTCTGATCGTCCGAAATAGTTGTATCGGAAGAGATAATCTTGTGGACGATTGAGGTTAAAATCAAAAAAATTCGTCTCCCGTTGGTTGTGACTTAAAAATTTTCCAGCAAAAATCCTTGCAGTGAATTGACTCCCATTGGTCAGCAGTTTTCTGTAGTCAAATGTCATTTCCACTTTAGTGATTTTTTTTGAATACTGTAAACCGGTTTCAAAAGTGGTGTGTTTTAGTGCTCCACGGTTTGAATACACATATCGGAGATTAAAAAGCTCGTAGTTAGGATTGGTAATTGGATCCGGTGGGCTGTCTCTCTTTACGCTGAAATAGTACAATCCAATTGCATTTTGCTTGTTGGATCTAAAATCATCAGTCCTGAAATAAAGGTTTATCCCGGGGGTTATGACTTGATACCTCAAATCTTCAGTGTAGTGGTAACTGCTGCCGTAGAAACTCAAAGTGGTTACGTAATTACTTTTTCCGATGTTGTTAATACGGTAAAACATTTTTATTTTACCCACCAAATTTTTTTGAAGTGTAGAGTATTGAGGCATCAATTCAAAGGTGAATTTTTGAGTCAACAAGCCCTTGTCGTAAAATCTAGACCCTAGTGATAATCCGTCATACAGATTGTAATTGACCACAGGATTGTAATAGATTTGATTTCTTTTGGGAGATTCGTAATCCCTCAAAAAATTGAATTGAAGGGGTTTGAGGTTTAGAAAGTTTTTGGCGTGGCGCCAATTGTTATTCTTGTTGGACTCGGGCAATCTTATTTCTGGATTAATGGCCACGAAGTCTGGATTTAAATCTTTTAGTTTTATGTTGTAATCAGTTCCCATGTCATCAATCCACATTTGATCAATAATGGAATCGTTTTTGACTTGTGAGAGAATAAAAGGAATCTTGTCATCGGAGTGTCTGGAGAGCTTTACCTCAATGCTGTCATTGTTTTTTTTCAGGTTTTTAATTTTAAGGTCAATAGGCAATCGTTCTTTGAGATAAAATTTTCCAAACCAATCAATGTCTTTGGGGCTGTGTTTTTTCATTAAATCAAGCAAACTCAATGGTTCCAAAGGTTGGTTGAGATATTCTTTTAATGCTTGATTAAGAGGTTCTTTTCCTATATAATGCTCGATGTACCTCAGTCCAATACCAACGTGATAAGGAGAACCAATTTTTTCATTAAACTTGACCAACTGATCTTTGGGTAAGAAATCGGACTGATGAAGATTGGCCCGTTCCATAAACTCATAATACATCCAAAAACTTTCATTGAAGTCGATGTCTGCCAAAGTGTAGGCTTTCATTAGCCAAAATCCTCCAACACGGCCCAGGTATTTCTCATTGGGATAATAGGTTTCGATGTACTTGATCATCAAGTAGGTTTGAAGTCCCCCAATAATCCAATGGTCTTGCCTGAGATCTACCGGTAAGTTATTCGATAAGTAAAAATGCAAATAGGATTTTAAAAAGCTTACTTCGTCTAAAAACAAATCATTAAAAGGCGCCAAAAATTCGGGCAGGTCATTCAGTCCAAAAAAAGGATTTTTGTCGTAGATCAATGCCGGTACCAAATACTTGTTTTCTCCTTTAAAGTCGAATACATTGGAGATAAACTCATCAATCCGCTTGACCTTGGCAATATTGACCTCTTTGTTTTTAGTTTTTTTAAATATATCGGTCAATATAATACGATCATCGGCTGTTTTAAAAGTTTGAAATGGGTTGTCATTTGAAAGATAAAGGCTTACTTCACTGGTGTGTTGACCGGAAAAGTAATGCACCCCATCTTCTACCTTGTTTTTCTGAAGGTTGGTTTGGACAGTGCGCCCCTTGGGAACCCTTAGTTTCAGGCAATATTCGGCCACTTGGATGCTGTAGTCGTCAAGGTTGAGGTGGCTGTAGTTTTTCCATTGGTTTTCATAAATCGGACTTAAGGCAATATACCAATATCTCAACAGGGTGTCTCCTTTGGCATTGTATCCGTATCCTGTAAATTTAGCATCTGGCATCACCACCTGATAGTCAAGGGCTAGGGTCAATGTGTTGTTTGCCTTGTTTTTTGAGTCATAGATCACCTTAATGATGTCGGGCTGGTTTTCCATTCTTTCCCATTTGGCTTGCAAACCATTGATTTCTATGGAGTTGATGGCTGTTGCACCCAACTTGAGTTTGTTGGACAGATAAAAGCTTCGATCGTATTCCTCTACAAACCTCTGAGCTAAAGGGGTTTTGGTATTAGAATAGGCATTGGACCAATCCGTGAGATAAAGGGTGTCCCCACTCTTTGGAGAGGGTTTTTTAAAGAATATCTTTTGACGAATTGTGATTTTTTTTCCACTGTCATCAATGTAGGCATCTATATCATATGAAATCTTATCCTGTGCGAAAATGAAACCACCTCCGATCAAAATGAATACGATAAAATATGCTGGATTTTTTATAATGACAATATTAGAAATTTGGTTTAAAATATTGCTGCTTGTAAAATTTTTGAAGGTGCTCCACAACTTCTTCTTTCGATTCTACCACATGGATTAAATTCAAGTCATCAGGATCAAGCTTATTTTCTTTTAAAAGGACAACTTTAATCCAGTCCAATAGTCCACTCCAGTATTCTTTTCCCACTAATAAAATTGGAAATTTTTTGATTTTTTCAGTTTGAATTAATGTCAATGCTTCGAACAGTTCATCGAGGGTGCCCAAGCCACCGGGCATAACGACAAACCCCTGTGAGTATTTAATGAACATGACTTTTCTCACGAAAAAATATTCAAAATTCATCAGTTTATCATCGTCAATAAATTCGTTGTGTTTTTGTTCAAAGGGCAGATTAATGTTGAGTCCAACAGAAGTTCCACCTCCTTTTTTTGCACCCAAATTAGCAGCCTCCATGATGCCCGGCCCCCCTCCTGTAATGACTCCAAGCCCAGATTTAACTATGGCCTCAGCAATGTCAATCGTCAGTTGGTATTGAGGATCATCGGAAGCTGTTCTGGCAGAGCCAAACAAGGAAATACAGGGGCCAATCTTACTCATTTTTTCATACCCATCTACAAATTCTGCCATGATTTTGAACAATGCCCAAGAGTCATTGGCTTTAATTTCGCTCCAATTTTTACTTTGGTTTTTAAATAGGTTCATTTTAAACAGTTTTAAGTTCTTTCGCCAGATGATTACCGGTATAACTTTTTTTAAGTTTTACAATTTCTTCGGGGGTACCTTCACCTACTAGAGTTCCTCCGTTTTTACCCCCTTCAGGGCCTATATCAATTAAATGATCTACCAATTTGATTACATCCATATTGTGTTCGATGATCAACACCGTATTACCTCTTTTGACGAGTCGCTCCAATACCTCCATCAACACCCTAACGTCTTCGAAGTGAAGTCCGGTCGTGGGTTCATCCAATATATAAAGGGTTTGTCCAGTATCCTTTTTGGATAATTCGGTAGCCAATTTGATGCGCTGTGCCTCACCTCCGGATAGGGTTGTAGAGGGTTGACCTAAGGTAATGTATCCCAAACCGACATCCTGAACTGTTTTTAATTTCCGATATATTTTGGGATGGCTTTCGAAAAAATCGCAGGCCTGATTGACTGTCATTTCCAAAACGTCGGCAATGGATTTGCCTTTAAACCTTATTTCGAGCGTTTCTCGGTTAAAACGTTTGCCATTACAGGTTTCACATTCTACATGTACATCGGGCAAAAAGTTCATTTCGATCACTTTCATTCCTCCTCCTTGGCAGGTTTCACACCTTCCTCCTTTGACATTAAAACTGAATCTACCGGGCTTGTAACCTCTGATTTGCGCCTCCGGTGTCAAAGTAAATAAGGTTCTGATTTCGCTAAAAACACCGCAATAGGTGGCCGGATTGCTTCTGGGAGTTCTGCCGATGGGAGACTGATTGACATCTACCACCTTATCCAAGTAATTTAGTCCCTCGATTTTTTTATAGGGCAGTGGAGTCTTGACACCGTTGTAGATGTGTGCATTGAGAATAGGGTAGAGGGTTTCGTTTATCAAGGTTGATTTTCCACTGCCCGATACACCGGTAACACCAATCATGATTCCCAAAGGAATGTTGATTTCAATATTTTTCAAGTTATTTCCGGTACAGCCAGACAAAACAATGCGCTTACCATTGCCCTTTCTCCTTTTTTCAGGTAACTCTATGTTCTTTTGATGGTTTAGATATTGTGCGGTCAGTGTTTGCTGTTTTTTTAGCATTTTGGGGCTTCCCTCAGAAATGATTTCACCTCCGTTTTTCCCGGCCATGGGCCCTATATCAATGATGTGATCGGCACGCAATATCATGTCCTTGTCGTGCTCCACAACAATGACTGAGTTGCCAATATCCCTCAATGACTCAAGGGAATTGATAAGTTTTTCGTTATCCCTCTGGTGCAAACCAATACTGGGTTCGTCTAAGATATACAGTACACCTACCAATTGAGACCCTATTTGAGTGGCTAATCTGATGCGTTGTGCTTCTCCTCCGGATAGGGATTTAGAAGAGCGGTTTAATGACAGGTAATTGAGGCCTACATCCAACAGGAATTGCAACCTTGTTTTGATTTCCTTGATGATTTCTCCTGCCACAATAAGCTCGTTAGGGGACAATTTTTCGGATAAATCTTCAAACCACTGAAAAAGGTCCCCCAAATCTAAAGCGCTGACATCGACAATGTTGAGATCGTCAATTTTAAAGTTTACAGATTCTTGATTCAAACGGGCTCCCTGGCATACACTGCACTTTTTTTCATCCATAAACCCATAGGCCCACCGTTTGATACCGGCAGCGTCAGTATTGTCAAATTGGTGTTTGATGAAATTTTCGATGCCCTCGTAGTCGATTTTGTAATCTCTGGTAATCCCCAGGGCTTTGGAGGCTAGGGAGAACTTTTCATTTCCCCCTTTGAGAATGACCTCTAGTGCCTCTTTTGGGATTTTTTTTATCGGATCGGAGAGGGAAAATTTATAACGTTTGGCTATCACTTCCATTTGTTTGAATCCCCAATTACTTTTCTTTTCTCCTAAAGGAGCTATCCCTCCTTTTTCTATGGAAATACGATCATCGGGAATAATTTTTTTTCTACTCACGTCAAACTGATTTCCCAAACCTTTACAATTCAAACACATCCCTTTGGGGGAATTGAAAGAGAAGGAGTTCGGTTCGGGAAGTGCATAGGAAACCCCGGAGGTGGGACACATCAACTTCCTGCTGAAATAGCGAGGTTTTTCTGTTTCTGCATCGATCAAGACTATGGATTCCTCACCATAATGCATGGCCGTTTTGATGGATTCGTTCAGCCTTTTGAGATCATTTTCTTCTTTTTTAACCCTTAACCTGTCAACAATCAATTCAATATCATGTGTTTTGTATCGATCCACACGCATACCGGGTTTTAAATCCAGGATTTCACCGTCTACCCTTACCCTCAGAAAACCCTGTCTGGAAAGAGAGTCAAACAATTCTCTGTAATGTCCTTTACGCGCCTTAACCAAAGGAGATAAAATGATGACTTTTTTTTCCATATAATCCTCCAATATCAATTGAAGGATTTGATCGTCACTGTAGTTGACCATTTTCTCCTGGCTTACATAACTGTATGCTGTTCCCACACGTGCAAAAAGAAGTCGGATGTAATCGTATAGCTCGGTTATGGTGCCTACAGTAGAACGCGGACTTTTAGAGGTGGTTTTTTGTTCAATAGCAATTACAGGAGAAAGACCATCTATTTTATCCACGTCGGGTCTTTCAAGATTGCCTAAAAATTGTCTTACATAGGCCGAAAAAGTTTCCATATACCGACGTTGTCCCTCTGCATAGATGGTATCAAAGGCCAATGAAGATTTTCCACTACCGGAAAGTCCGGTAATGACTACTAACTTTTCCCTGGGTATTTTAAGGCTTACATTCTTAAGGTTATGAACCCTTGCTCCCTGAATGTCAATACAATTATCGCTTTCTTTCATAGTCAATCTTGCAAAAATAAGAATTTATATAGGTAATCTTATATAAGTGAGCATCTTAACTTATCACCAAGTGAATAAATAAAACTCTGTATGTGACTTTACGAAAGATTTTCTTTTTCGTGCTTGACAAAATCTTCCAATTCATTAAAAAAAACCTTAAAATCCAAGGCGATATTTGAGTAATTTTTTTCCAGATTTAGAACCGCTAAGGACATATTGGAAGGGAATCTTGTGCGCTGAGACATTTGATAAAGAATGCTTTCCAAGCCCTGCAGAGATCGATAAGCCACAAACCAATTGTATTTTGCGATGACCGGTAATATTTTTTTGGTTTTATCGGGGAGCCTCCCCGAGTATCCTTGCATCAAGAGGTAAAACTGCCTGCTGAAGTCCTCCAGCGGGTCGGGATGATAAAACTCCCATTGAGCCGCCAAAAAATGATCAAAGAACATATCGACAATGACCCTGCTGTAGTGACGGAATTGAGGAAACAATAGGGTGACATTCTTTTTAAATAAGGGGTGTTGATCGGTAAAATGATCAATTTTTCGATGCAGTAAAATCCCCTCTTGAATGGTCTCAGGATAGTCTAAATAAGCTTTTCCTTTTACATGATCTGCTATAAAATTACCAATGGTGAGGGCTTCATCAGCATAAGAAAGATAGACATGTGCCAGGTAATTCATTCGATTCTTTTTTATAAAAATTTGATTCAAAATTAATACAATTGGCCCAGTCAAGTGATAAATCAACAATGTGGATTAAGAAGAAAAAAAATGAGGAGGCTAAATATAGAGCATTCATTATCTTTGATCATGACTTTAATCAAATCCATTTCCGGGATCCGAGGTACCATTGGAGGAAAAACTTCTGACAACCTCACTCCACTTGATGCTGTTTTATTTACTTCAGCTTATGCCTGCTGGTTAAAGAAAAATTCAAAGGCAAAAGAATACAAAGTAGTGGTAGGTAGAGATGCCAGAATTTCAGGCAGTATGGTACAAGGTTTGGTCAATCAAACTTTGGTAGGCTATGGGATAGAAGTGTTGGATTTGGGGCTGTCAACCACACCCACAGTTGAGGTAGCAGTGACACAACATCAAGCTCATGGCGGTATCATCATCACCGCCAGCCACAATCCCAAGCAATGGAATGCACTAAAACTACTCAATCAAAGGGGTGAGTTTCTGAATGCTGCCTCGGGAAAAGCCATACTAGAAATTGCCGAAAAACAAGATTTCGAATTTGCAGCAGTCGATCATTTGGGTAAAGTAACCCCAGTTAAAGGAGCAATAGAAGATCACGTTCAAAAAGTTTTAGAGTTGCCCTTGGTCAATTCAAAGGATATTCGCCAAAAGAAATTTAAGGTGGTGGTAGATGCCGTAAATTCTACCGGAGGAATCGCCATCCCTCTTCTTTTGGAAGCACTTGGTGTGACTACCGTTCCCATTTATTGTGATCCTACAGGACATTTTCCTCACAATCCCGAACCTTTAAAGGAACATTTAACAGTGCTTTCTGAGAAAGTAGTAGAAGAAAAAGCAGATTTTGGAATTGTTGTGGACCCTGATGTTGACCGACTGGCTTTTGTCGATGAAAACGGTGTGGTTTTCGGAGAAGAATACACACTGGTTGCTTGTTCTGACTATGTTTTGTCAAAAACACCGGGAAATACCGTTTCTAACCTTTCCTCAACCCGGGCCCTGTCTGACATAACAATTCAAAGAGGCGGCACCTACCATTGCAGTGCTGTGGGTGAAGTGAATGTGGTTGAAAAAATGAAGAAAGTCGAGGCAGTAATAGGTGGTGAGGGCAATGGAGGTATCATTTATCCCGAATTGCATTACGGTCGAGATGCGCTGGTGGGCGTTGCATTATTTTTAAGCCTTCTGACAGAGAAAAACCAAAAAGTATCTGTAATAAGGGCTTCCTATCCGGACTACGCCATGAGTAAAGCAAAAGTTTCCTTGTCAAAAGGAATGGATGTTGATGGAATTCTCAAAAAAGTTGAAAAAAAATATTCCGAAAAAAATCCCACCATCATAGATGGGGTTAAAATAGCATTTGAATCCTCTTGGGTACACCTTAGAAAATCCAATACCGAACCCATCATTAGGGTTTACACAGAAGCAAAAAGTGAAGTAGAGGCGAGTGAATTGGCACAACGCTTTCTGAAAGAGATTGAAGAAATGATTTAATCCTTTGGGGCTTTGTCCATATGTTTAAAACGCTTATGGGTCCACAAATACTGAGTAGGATTACAGTATATGTCCTGCTCTAACCATTCGGTAAAGGTATCTGTAATTCTATTTTTTTTAGTTTTTTTTGGCTGATCACTTATCAACTCAAAACTGGCCTCATAATACCCCCTTTTAACACGATTAATTTTGGCGTATACCACTCCAAAATCAAATTCTCGGGCGATCATTTCAGCCCCCAGAAAAACAGGAACCTTGACTCCCAAAAAAGGCCTCCAATAAGATTTAGGTTTGGGGCGTGGAGATTGATCACTGACAAAACCATAGACTCCTACAATCCCGCCCTCGTGTAGATTTTTAATTTTTTGAATCGCACCATAACGGGAAAGTAATTTCCCTCGGTGCTTTTTCCTGATTTCAATGATCAGTTCATTGAGGTATTTGTTCATGATGGGAGTGTAAATACCATATCCCTGAGAGACTGTGTGATATCCTATGGACAACATCCATTCCCAACTTGCATAATGCCCACACATGATGATGACACTTCTGTTTTCTTTCTCAAATTGCGTCAAAACATCTAGGTTTTTAAAAACCATTCGCTTTTGCATTTCCTCTGAACTCATTTTAAAGGACTTAAACGCTTCTAGTGTAATGTCACAAAAGTGTTTGTAAAATCTTTTCTCGATCCATATAAGCTCCTCGTTACTTTTGTAGGGAAAGGCCTTCTTAAGGTTTGATCGAACTATTTTTTTTCGATAGCCCAGCAGATTGTAGATCACCAATCGTAAAAAATCGGATAAAACATACAAAACATTAAAAGGGATGGAGGCAATAATATAGATAAAAGGGTAGGCGAAAAGGTAAACGGCTCTTTGCAAGTCTGTTTTTTTTTTCAAAGATAGTATATTTGTTACTAAAAAAACCTCTCCATGTCTACGCTTCCCTCGGTTGTAACAGCCATCATAGTTTCAAATGTTTTGCTCTCTTTTATAGGGTTTAAAAATCAAAATTTCTTTAATAAGTATCAATTTCAAATGTCAAAAATTAAGGCGGGAGAACAAATTCGCATGTGGAGTTCCGGCTTTCTTCATGTAGACTTCAACCACTTGTTTATCAATATGTTGTCCTTGTATTTCTTTGCCGGATATGTGGTCTACAGCTTGGGAGAAATGAAGTTTTTGGCCTTGTACCTGAGCAGTCTATATTTGGGAAATTACCTTTCGTTTCGTTATCACAATAAGCAGGATAACTATACAGCTGTAGGAGCCAGTGGAGCTGTTTCCGGAGTCGTATACAGTGCAGTCCTATTGTACCCGGACATGAAAATATTATTGCTGTTTTTTCCAATTCCAATGCCGGGTTATGTAATGGCTGCACTCTATTTGATTTATACAATTTATGGGATGAGAAAACAGAAGGACAACATCGGTCATACCGCTCATTTTGGCGGAGCCATCTCTGGATTACTGGCCACAATTGCCTTTGTACCCAGTGTAATGGTTGATTCCGGGCTGACACTGGCCATATTGGCAGTTACCCTAATAATTGCCGCTTTTTTATTTAAGCGTAAGAATTAATAAAGAATTAGTTGTTGAGTAACTCTTCAACTTTTTGTTCAAGGGCAGCTCCCCTTAGATTTTTAGCCAAGATCTTACCATTTTGATCCAAAATAAAAGTAGCCGGTATCGATCTTACCTCATAGGCTTTGGCAATGGGCTCATTCCAATATTGAAGATGAGACACATGAGACCACTGTAGACCATCGTCCTCAATGGCCTTGATCCAATTATCTTTGCTTTTGTCGAGCGATACGCCTACTACATTGAGCCCTTTGGCCTTGAGTTTATTGTAAGTCCTTACCAAGTTGGGGTTTTCAACACGACAAGGCCGGCACCAAGAAGCCCAAAAGTCTACTATCGTTATCTTCCCCAAGTTTTCTTGCAGTTTTACCAATTGGCCTGTTGGGCCTGGACCCTCAAAATCAGGGGCAATTTGTCCCACCTCGGCAGGGGGTTGAGGGGCATTGATGACTTTATCTAATTTTTCCCCTATTTTACTTTTTTTGATTCTGGAGGTAAAGTTATCAAACATAGGTTTGGCCTCTTCATTTGTCATTTGTTTGGTCATCACAAAACGCTCGAGGATTAAAGCAGACACATAAGAATCAAGATTGTCTTTAATAAAGCGAATCTCATAATCTTTAATTTGATCTTGAACGTCTTTGTATTGATCTTGAAGATCAGCTGCCAAAAGACTGTCTCTGGAAATATTTGCCTGTTGTAATTCCCTTCCAATGCCATTCATTGAATTCACAAAAACCTTGGTTTCGGATTTGTATTTCATGAAAGCATCGTTGGACACTGTTCCCAATGCCTTAGAACTCATCAAACTATCTTTGTATAAAGAAATACTGATGTCACCGGATTCCAGAACGAAAGGAAAGTTACCACGGATGTTTTGAACAGAGAAAAAGTTAATATCGGGCGACTCAACCATACCACTCATTTCAAATACACCACCTTCCACAGCAATGGAATCAATTATTAAAGGTTGTTGATTGGCATCGGCAACAATGCGGTAAACCATATTGCCGTCTTTTAAATCGACAGAAGCTTTAATGGTAAACTCCTTATTGTTGCTGGAACAAGCCAGAAAAATTAAAGCAGAAACTAAGAAAAATATTTTTTTTATCATGAAGCTAAATTATGAATTTTAAAGCTTTTATCTTCTAAATAAGCTTTCATATATTAACAACTCAAATGTAAATAATAAATTATCTTTACTTGTTGAGTTTTTATTAATGTCAAAATACAATTTTAATACCCTCAAACGTATCCAGGTTAAAAACGATGTCCTCCATCGTCAATTGTACGCTACAGATGCTTCGGTGTATAAGATTTACCCTGAAGGTGTTTGTTTTCCAGAGAACAAAGAGGACATCATTGAATTGATCCATTTTGCACGTGAGAATAAAGTCCCCTTGATTCCCAGGGCAGGAGGTACCTCATTGGCAGGTCAGGTAGTGGGAGAGGGTTTGGTTGTAGATGTTTCAAAACATTTCAATCAAATCATAGATTTTGATCCCAAAGCCAAAACAATCACTGTTGAACCAGGAATAGTTCGGGATGACCTCAATGATTTTTTAGCCCCTCATCAATTGTTCTTTGGCCCCAATACCTCAACCTCCAACCGATGTACTATTGGGGGGATGACCGGAAACAACTCTTCCGGAACCACCTCCATCAAATACGGGGTTACGCGAGATAAAGTAATTGCTTTGGAATGTGTTTTATATGATGGTAGTGTAGTAACCTTTAAAGATTTAAATGAAGAACAGTATCGCAAAAAAGAAAAACAACAGGATTTAGAAGGTGCTATTTATAAGTTTTTTACGGAAAAACTCTCCGAACCTTCGCATCAAGAAAACATCCGCAATGAATATCCCTTGGCATCTGTTCACCGTCGCAATTCAGGTTACGCTTTGGATACACTCCTCAATGACTTTATCGACCCCGCTTTCTCTGTCCTGAACCTTTCTAAGTTGTTGACTGGAAGTGAAGGTTCACTGGCATTTGTTACCTCCATCACACTCTCACTGGACTCAATTCCTCCTAAGGAGGCAGTAATGGTTGCAGCTCACTACGACAGCATCGAAAAGTGCTTGCAATCTGTAGCCCCTCTGATGAAACATCCGCTTTACACCTGTGAGATGATGGATAAAACCATTTTGGATTGTACCAAAAACAATCTTTCTCAGACCAAAAACAGATTTTTCCTTAAAGGGGATCCCAAAGGCATACTGATGCTTGAACTGAGGGCCGCCAATGAAAATCAACTTCAGAAGGAATTAGAATCTTTAATGAATACCCTTGAAAAAATTAATCTCTCCTTCGATTTCTCCGTACTTAAGGGAGGGGAAATACAGTCTGCTTTAAATCTCAGAAGTGCCGGTTTAGGTCTTTTGGGAAATATTGTTGGCGATAAAAAAGCAGTTGCTTGTATTGAGGACACTGCTGTACCCGTGGATCAATTGGCAGACTACATCGCAGCGTTTACCAATTTGATGAAAAAATACGATCAAAACCCGGTTTACTATGCCCATGCAGGGGCAGGGGAGTTACATTTGAGACCCATTTTGAATTTGAAAAAGAAAGAGGATGTGGATCAATTCAAAGCGATTACCACTGATGTGGCCAATCTGGTCAAAAAATATAAGGGATCGATGAGTGGAGAACATGGCGATGGTATTGTCCGTTCAGAATTCATTCCGCTTATGTTGGGGGAAAGCAACTATGAGTTAATCAAAGCAGTAAAGCATATTTTTGATCCCCATGCCATTTTTAATCCGGGTAAGATCATTGATTCCCTGCCCATGGATCAAAATCTGCGTTATCAACCCGACCGAAAAGAACCTGAAATCGATACCTATATGGATTTCAGCGCCGATCAGGGCATACTGAGGGCTGTCGAAAAATGTAATGGTTCGGGTGATTGCCGCAAAACCACTACAGATGCGACCATTTGTCCCAGCTATCGCGCTACCAAAGATGAAAAAGACAGTACCCGAGGGAGGGCCAATGTGCTTCGAGAAGCGTTGACCAATACCGACTCCAATAACCCCTTCGACAACCCCCAGATCAAGGAGGTAATGGGTTTGTGCATCAGTTGTAAAGCCTGTGCATCCGAATGCCCCAGCAGTGTCGATATGGCAGCTTATAAAGCAGAGTTCCTCTTTCAATATCAAAAAGACCATCGTCCCCGTTTAAGGGATCGGATTTTTGCATATAATGGAAAAATGAGTAAAATGCTCAATCCCATCAGAGGGTTGCAAAATACGGCTTTTCAAATGCCTCTTTTAGGAAGCCTTATCAAAAAAACCTTGTGCATTGCCTCCGCTCGTTCCCTCCCCAAACTTTTTGCACCCCTAGACAGGCAATTGTTCAAAAAACAACAACAAAAATCAAAACGTCAAGTTTACCTATACCTCGATGAGTTTACCAACTATTTGGACGTTAAGGCCGGAAGTGATGCATTTCAAATTCTAACGCGTTTGGGGTATTATGTCCATGTCCTTCCTTCGACGGAAAGCGGACGTGCCTACATTTCAAAAGGGTTTTTGGAACAAGCCAAAGTCTGTGCCAATCGCAATGTGGACTTGTATAAAGACCACATCAATACTGAAACCCCCTTATTAGGGATAGAACCTTCGGCACTTTATACCTTTAAAGATGAATATCTAAAACTGGCTACAGACCAAAGCGCTGCCAAAAAATTGTCTGAAAATTGTTTTTTAATCGAAGAGTTTTTAGCCAAAGAGATAGATAAAGGTCAGATATCCAGCGACGTTTTCACCGATCAAACCAAAAGCCTGAAAATACACGCCCATTGTTATCAAAAATCCTTGGGTAATCCGGCCGATACCTTTAAAATACTCAATCTGCCAAAAAACTACAAAGTCACCCTTTTGGCAACCGGCTGTTGTGGTATGGCCGGTTCTTTTGGATATGAGGCAGAACATTTTGAAATCAGCCAAAAAATAGGAGAGGAGCGCCTTTTTCCCGCCATCAGAAAAATGGATTCAGATACACTATTGGCTGCCAATGGAACCAGTTGCAGGCATCAAATATCTGACGGAACAGGCAGAGTGGCACTGCATCCCATTTCAATCTTAAACGAAGCATTGCGTTGAATCTAAGCAGAAAAAACATGAGTCATCTTCAATTGTTAGACGAAAATTATGGATTAAGCCTAGATCAGATCGATTTTTATCGCAACAATGGTTTTATCAAATTGAAAAATATTTTCGATTCAGAAACATTAACGTATTTCGGGAGATTGATTGCTGAAAAAGTAGCTGAAAAGATCAAAAATGTAAGTGACCTAGATGATCGAGATACGTATGGTAAGGCCTTTTTGCAAATTTTTAATTTATGGACTGAAAGCGAGGAAATAAAGAAATTTGTTTTTTCCAAACGATTGGCCAAGATTGCCACCGAATTGATGGAGGTTGATGGGGTGAGGATTTACCACGATCAAGCTCTATTCAAAGAGGGGCATGGAGGGTTTACCCCTTGGCACGCCGATCAATATTACTGGCCTTTGAGCAGTGATAAAACCGTAACCGCCTGGATACCATTACAAAAAATAGACGCAGAAATGGGGCCTTTGGAGTTCAGTGCCGGGAGTCAGGCCATCAGTGAAGGAAGATCATTGGCTATTAGTGATGAAAGCGAAGAAAAAATCGAAAAAAGGCTCAGAGTTACTGACTTTATAAAGGTTTCCGAACCTTTTGAATTAGGTGAGGTTAGTTTTCATTCGGGTTGGATTTTTCACCGGGCAGGCCCCAACATCACTAATGAAACCAGAAAAGTAATGACTGTCATTTATATGGATATAGACATGCGGTTGGAATCACCTTCTAACGACGGACAAGTCAATGATTGGAATACTTGGTGTCCCGGTGCCAAAATAGGAGCAGTGATCGACACCCACCTGAATCCCATCCTTTATAAAAAAGACGTATAAAATGCTTACTTCTAAACTTTTAAAAGCCAAACACTTTATTGCCGGTAAAATATTGAAAAACAGTAATATACAGGGATTGAATCAACATGGGGTGGAGGGAAAGCACATAGCGCAAGCTTTTTTAAAAACATCCAAAGGTGAATACACATCCGATGAAAAACAACTTTTTGAAACACTGAATCAATTCAGATCAGAATTGTATGCCGACCACCGCAAGATCAGTTTTGAAGAAATTGGGTCCTCTGCAGAAATGACCGTAGCCGAAATAGCCCGTCGCGCTGCATCTCCGGAAATTTGGGTACGGTTTTTTTATCAGCTCTCCAAGACGAATATTGTAAATAATGTTTTGGAGATCGGAACCAATTTGGGGGTTTCGGGTCAGTACTTTATCAAAGGATTGGAGGATAAGAAGAATACAAAATTCATAACCCTGGAAGGGGTAAAAGGGCTTTGTGAAATTGCTTCATCCCGATTTGATACCCTTTCGAGTCAGGATCGCTTTGAGGTTATACACGGATTGTACGATAAAACATTGCCAGAGGTAGTAAAAAGTAAGACACGCTTTGATTTGGTCTTTATCGATGGAAATCACCAGTATGAAGCAACGTTAAACTATTTTGAAATGCTAAAAGACAATCTTGCGGACAAGGCCATGGTTATTTTCGATGACATTCACTGGAGTGAGGGGATGAGAAGGGCATGGCGAGAGATATGTGAGCAGAAAGGCATTGTCTTTTCGATCAATTTCTTCAAATTGGGTATGGTGGTATTTGATCCAAAAAAATCGGATACTAGTTCCCATCACCATCAATTATTTCTGTCTGTCTAAGGGATAGGGTCTTTTGGCTCAAGTTTAATCAAAACTTTCCCATTATATTTGCATTTTAAAAACATATGTCAGGAAATACATTTGGAAAACTGTTTCAATTAACTTCATTCGGAGAGTCGCACGGGCCTGCTATTGGAGGAGTGATCGACGGTTGTCCCTCCGGGATTGAGTTGGATATGGAAGCCATACAAAAGGAACTCAACCGCCGAAAACCCGGTCAATCGACCATAGTAACACAAAGGAAGGAGCCCGATGAAGTTGAGTTTTTTTCCGGGATCTTTGAAGGCAAAACCACCGGAGTACCCATTGGTTTTGCCATTTTCAATACCAACCAGAAATCAAGGGATTACGACCACATCAAGGATCAATACCGTCCTTCCCATGCCGATAAGGTTTATGACGACAAATACGGTGTCAGAGACTACAGAGGGGGTGGAAGAAGCTCAGCCCGAGAAACGGCCAGCAGGGTAGTGGCAGGGGCCATTGCCAAGCAGTTCCTCAGTGACATCAAATTTACCGCTTATGTGTCTGCCGTGGGTGAGATTTATATGGATAAATCCTACAAAGAGGTCGATTTTGAAACCATCGAACAAAACCCTGTTCGTTGTCCGGATCCCCAAAAAGCATTGGAGATGGAGGACTACATCAAGCAAATCCGTAAGGAAGGAGATACCGTAGGAGGCGTGATCAGTTGCGTGATCCAAAACGTTCCTGCCGGATTGGGTGAACCTGTTTTCAACAAACTTCATGCAGAATTGGGAAAGGCCATACTCTCGATCAATGCCGTAAAAGGTTTTGAATACGGAAGTGGTTTTGCAGGCGCCAAAGACAGGGGCAGCAATCACAATGATTTATACAATGCCGATGGAACGACCCAAACCAACCAATCGGGTGGAATACAAGGGGGTATTTCCAACGGGATGGACATCTACTTTAAAGTGGCTTTCAAGCCTGTAGCCACCATCATGCAATCACAGCAAACCATCAATAACAAAGGAGAAACTGTAGAAATGCAAGGTAAAGGAAGACACGATCCCTGTGTTGTTCCCAGGGCTGTTCCCATTGTAGAGGCCATGGCCGCTTTGGTTTTGGCTGATTTAACTTTGCTCAACAGGGCCGTCAAAAAATAGTATGAAAAAGATCCCATTACACTGGAGTATTATGCTGGGCATGATCCTCGGTGTTCTGGTGGGTGCTGTCTTCACCACATTTGAGGCCGGTCCCAAACTGATTTCCAATTGGGTAAAACCCTTTGGCACCATTTTTATCAATGCCCTAAAACTCATTGCAATGCCTCTAATACTGGGCTCTTTGATCAAAGGGGTTTCCGACCTTAAAGACATTTCCAGACTGTCCCAAATGGGTGGACGCACCATTGGTATTTACATCATGACCACGGTGGTGGCCGTAATGATAGGACTGATCATGGTCAATACCATAAAACCGGGCGCAAGCATTAGCCAACAAACCCGTCAAGAACTGGTTGAAGCCTACCAATCGGATGCTGCAGAAAAACAAGCCGTTGCCCAAAAACAAAAAGATGCCGGCCCACTTCAAGCGTTGGTTGATTTAGTTCCCGATAATATTTTTAAAGCCACCACAGAAAATGGTAATATGTTGCAAGTCATCTTCTTTGCCTTGTTTTTTGGCATAGGATTGATTCTTATTCCCGCCGAAAAATCAAAACCCGTAAAAGATTTTTTCGATGCTTTCAATGAGGTCATTCTCAAATTGATCGATTTGATCATGTTGGTCGCGCCCTATGGAGTATTTGCCCTATTGGCAGCATTGGTGGTCGAATCCCCGAGTTTGGATTTGTTCCGTGCCTTGGGCATGTATGCACTCACTTTAGTGATCGGTTTGTTTTTAATGGGGTTGTTTTACCTTTTACTGGTTAGGATATTTGTGAAATTTAAGCCTAAAAAATTCATTGAGGGAATAGCACCAGCTCAATTACTTGCCTTTTCTACCAGCTCCAGTGCGGCGACACTACCCGTAACCATGGAGCGGGTAGAGGAACATTTGGGGGTGGATGAAGAAGTGGCCAGTTTTGTCTTGCCCATTGGAGCCACCATCAATATGGATGGAACCAGTCTATATCAAGCAGTAGCAGCGGTATTTATTGCTCAGGCCTTTGGAATGGATCTGAGTGTAGGCACCCAATTGGGGATCATTATGACCGCTACCTTGGCTTCTATAGGGGCTGCAGCCGTGCCGGGTGCCGGGATGGTGATGTTGGTCATTGTGCTGGGTCAAGCAGGAATTCCTGAAGCAGGATTGGCACTGATTTTTGCCATCGACCGACCTCTGGACATGTGCCGAACCGTTGTAAACATCACTGGAGATGCCTCCGTCTCCATGATGGTGGCCAAATCTGTAGGTAAACTCAGTAAGCATCCCAAAGAAAAAAAATGGGACGATCATTACCCGAAAGTGTAAACTTCAATCGAAGAACCTCTGTCTGTGTTTTGCCTCAGGCAAAAATCATCGGTAATAGGCCAGGCCAAAAACAAATCTATTTTTGGTGATAGCATTATAAATCAAATTGTTAAAGCGAAGGGGTAAAAACTTAGAGACCAAACCCAGACGAAAAGGACCCACAATATTTTTAGAATACCAAAAATCACTTGTGAGGCCAAGTAATGTTTTTCGTCTTTGACCAATACAATGCTTTCGGGTACTTCTATGCCCCGTTTTTCAAAAAAAAAGAAGTAGCCATTTCTCCGGTCAGGTGAGCAAAACGGAAAATATCTTTTTTTGTCTTATTCAAAAAAGCATTCTAACCCATGTGACAGAAACGGCAATTACGATCATAAAACAGTATGCGAAGCATCAATTGGCGATTTCCAATTGATCCAAACTCACCTGAGTGGTAAACAAGCCATAGTTGACAATGGCTTTTTGCTTTTCTATGGCATCAATACTGCCCACAGATTTCCCATCCAACATTCTTACTTTATCACCTACTTTAAGAGCAACTACAGGTTTGGTTTGGGGAGGGGGTGGTGTTGCTTTCTTTTTCTTTTTTTCCTTGCGAATTCTGACCAGTTTTTGATTCACTTCTTTGGCTACTTCTTTTTTTACCTCACGGTCTTTTTTGGCTTGGGCTGCTGTTTTTCGTTTTCGCTTGGCATTTTCTGACTCGACCAAACGCAATAACTCAGCGATCAGCGGTCTTTTCTTGTTGTTTTGGAAGAATCGTTCGGCAAGGTCGTTGAGTTTGTTCCCTAAAACAATCATCCGTTGGTTGTGATCGAACAATTCTTGATAGTTGACCAGTTTGGATTTCAATTTTTCATTGAGTTTTTCCAATCGCTCTGACTCATTTTCAAACTTATTTTCTTTTTCCTTAAGGGATTTACCGGTTTGGGCCATTTGGTGTCGTTCCTTTTGCATTTTGGCAATGGTGGCATCAAAGCGTACTTTTCCTCGTTCAATTTTCTTTTTGGCGCGGTTGATCAAACTAAAGGGAATGCCGTTTTTTTGGGCTACTTCAAAAGTAAAAGAACTTCCGGCTTCCCCCAGGATCAACTTAAAAATAGGTTCAAGAGTTTTATCGTCAAATTGCATATTGGCATTCACCATGGCCGTTTGTTCATCAGCCAACAGTTTGAGGTTGGCATAATGTGTGGTAATCAAGCCAAAAGACTTACGTTCGTAGAAGTCCTCCAGTATAACCTCGGCCAGCGCACCTCCCAATTCAGGATCAGATCCAGTGCCGAATTCATCGATCAAAAAGAGGGTTTTGTCGTCGCATTTTCTTAAAAAACCTTTCATGTTTTTGAGACGATAGGAATAGGTACTCAAGTGGTTTTCTATGGATTGATTGTCCCCAATATCGGTAAGTATACTATCAAACCAGCATACCCTGCTTTTTTCGTGTACGGGAATCAGTATACCACTTTGCAACATTAATTGGAGCAGGCCTACGGTTTTGAGGGTGATGCTTTTTCCTCCAGCATTGGGTCCTGATATCACAACGATCCTGCTTTTGGGATGCAAATGAATGTCCTGGGGAAAGGTTTTTTTGTTTTCTAACTGATGGGTACGGTAGAGTAGGGGATGATAGGCATTTTTTAATTCCAATTCTTGTTGGTCTGAAAAAATTGGAAGTATGGCATTGATGGCCTGGGCATATCGTGCACGGGCAAAAAGAGTATCAATATGGATCAGGTAACTTTGATAATGCTTGATTAAATCCAATAGCGGACGTAAATAATCCGTAAGTTGACTCAGTATTTTTTTGATTTCCTCAGATTCCTCAAAAACAAGATTTTGAAGCTCTCTGGAAAAATTAAGTGTGGCTTCAGGTTCTATAAAAACAATACTTCCGGTTTTGGAACTGCCCATGATCCCCCCTTTGACCTTCCTGCGGTGCATGGCTTTTACGGCCAACACCCGTTTGTTTTCGACCACCGATTCCCGGATATCATCCAGGTAGTCCAGGTTTTGGTAATGGGACAAGGCTTTGTTAAAGCTTTGGGCTATTTTACCCTTAAAGGCTTGGATTTGTTTTCTCAAGGTGTAGAGATTGTCCGAAGCGTTGTCATGGATTTCTCCAAATCGATCGATCACGTTATCGATTTCTTTTTTGATTTCTTTATTGACCTCTATATCAGTTCCCAAGGAATGCAGGGAAGGGTAGTAGGACTTGAATTTACTAAAGAACGACAATAGGGTATTGACCGTTTGGGAGGCCAAAGCGATATTTCTAAAAGCCGTGATTTCCAATACGCTGTTTTCGATCTTCAACAATTGAAAAGCCGGGGAGAGGTCATCAAATCCGTGATTGGGGATTCTGTTGTCATTGTCAAAAGATGACAAATACTCAGAAACAGCCTGGAGCTCCTTAAGGAGGGTTTTTGGGTCAGGCAGTGGTACCATAGCAATACAGGACGCCTTACCCATAGAGGTAATGGCAAAATCAGCGATTTGTTCGGTGACCCTGAAGAATTCAAGATCCTCAAGTGTTTTTTTTGGGAGGTACCCCATCTATTTTTCTAAATTAGCAATACAAAATTAAGAAATCATGGCAGTAAGCATACATCCGCATTGGGAAAATATATTGCAGGACTCATTCGAATCTACATATTTTAAAACACTTATTGATTTTGTAAAATCGGCCTATGGTGCTGCCAGATGTTTTCCTCCGGGAAAATTCATTTTTAATGCTTTTGACCTTTGTCCCCCCGAAAAAACAAAAGTGGTGATTTTGGGTCAGGACCCTTATCACGGTCCGGGGCAAGCGCATGGCTTGTGTTTCTCAGTTCCCGCAGGAATTCCTCATCCGCCTTCATTGATTAATATTTTTAAAGAATTGCAAGAAGATGTACAAATCCCTTATCCCAGGAGTGGTGATCTGAGTCCGTGGGCCAAGCAAGGGGTGTTGTTGCTCAATGCCACCTTGACCGTTCAAGCCCATAGGGCAGGTAGCCATCAGGGTAAAGGCTGGGAAAAATTCACCAATCGGGTGATTCAAATACTCTCCGATCAATATGAAAACATCGTGTTTCTGCTGTGGGGAGGCTATGCCAAACAAAAATTAAAACTGATCGATGGGGAAAAACACTGTGTTTTGACCTCAGGTCACCCTTCGCCCTTGAGTGCCAACAGGGGGTACTGGTTTGGCAATGAGCATTTTTCTAAAACCAATGCTTATTTGACTGAAAAAGGAAAAGAACCCATTGATTGGGCTTTATAGGTCAACCTCCAATGCGTTTGACTTTATGGCCCATTTCCTTAAGTTTATCAATGATTTGATCCCTGTAGTTGCCTTGAATAAGAATTTCACCGTTCTTTACTGTTCCACCGGTGTTTACGGTTTGTTTAAGTGTTTTGGCTAAGGATTTTAGTGCTTCATCGTCTCCTTCAAAACCTTTGATAAGCGTAACAACCTTTCCGGCTCTCCCTTTTTTGCTAAAATGCGCTTCTAAATATTGCGGGGTGAAATCAGGTTCATAATCAATGGTTTCCTCTTGATCGGGAACCAATCCATCGAATTTTATCTTGGCCAAATCGGATAGACTATTTAATTTTTTACTCATAAGACTCACTAAA
>CAJXEG010000006.1 GCA_913052425.1 uncultured Flavobacteriaceae bacterium
ATCCCGACTTTGTGGATCTCAACATACAATTTGCTACCCAATACATCCCAGAGGGTCGAGAAAAACCCTATGGCACTGCAGATGCCTTGTACCAATGTCTCGAACAACATCCCAATTTAAAAGAAGATACATTCTGTGTCTGCAATAGCGATAATCTGTACTCATTGAACGTCTTAAAAAATATTAAAAATGCCAATTCACGCCAAGCAATTTTGGCTTATGATATCGACCACCTCGAATACCCTAAAGAAAGGATATCGCGTTTTGCAGTGATGAAATTTAATGAAAATTATGATCTATTGGCCATCGTCGAAAAGCCTGAACCCAGCAGAATATCCAATTATACCGATGCGCATCAAAAAATCAGGGTGAGCATGAATATCTTTTTATTTGACGGTAAATATTTTTTCAAATACTTGGAAAATTGTCCACCTCACCCAATCAGAGACGAAAAAGAATTACCGACAGCTTTGATGAACATGATTGGTGACAATATTCAGGTTTTAGGTATTCCCATTGAAGAACATGTACCGGATTTAACCTCCAAAAATGACATTGCCATATTGGAAAACTATTTAGGCGGTAGCTAAATTACTTTCCGAAGATTCGGTAGAAATTATTAATTATTGATTTTTTCTCGGTTAGAATGCCTCCAATGCAAGATTTGATTTAATAATTTATCAACTTCTTATTTTTGCGACATTAATGGACAATTGTTCTTAATCCCATTGAGCGAGTTAATACTTTTGACCAAATTATTGTCAAACTTTGAAATCGATATACACCAACTATGCTCAAGCGCCCAATACTTGGGATGAAATGTTCGAGAAAGAGGACTGCTTGAGATCTGTTTATGACGAGTTTGGAAGTTACCTGACCAAAGCATCTGTCGAAGAACTCAATCAGATGCAGGAGTTTTCACGTCAGTTCTTCATGAACCAAGGGGTAACATTTACCGTTTACAACAACAAAAAAGGTGTAGAAAGAATTTTCCCCTTCGACATCATTCCGAGAATCATCGCTTTTAAAGAATGGAATACCATAGAACGTGCCATCATTCAAAGGATCAAAGCCCTCAACTTTTTTTTAAAGGACATCTACAATGAGCAGTTCATCATAAAAGATAAAATCATTCCTCCGGACTTAATCGTTTCCAACCCAAATTTTTTGAGAGAAATGAGGAATTTACAAGTACCACAAGACATTTACACCCACATATCGGGTGTTGATTTAATCCGTAACAAAGACGGTAAGTTTTATGTTCTTGAGGATAACTTAAGAACCCCCTCGGGGGTAAGTTATATGCTTGAAAACAGGGAAATCACCAGAAGGCTCTACCCCCATATGCTCCCCAAACAAAAGGTACTTCAGGTCAACAATTATCCCCAAATACTGTACGATCAATTAAAAACATTATCGCCAAAAACCAATCCTGAAATTGTGTTACTAACTCCCGGTCTTTACAATTCGGCCTATTATGAACACACTTCTTTGGCACGTTTGATGGGTGTTGAGTTGGTAGAAGGCAGTGATTTGGTGATAGACAATCATCATGTTTACATGAAAACAGCCGGAGGACTCAAAAAAGTAGACATCATCTACAGACGTATTGACGATGATTATTTGGATCCTCTAAACTTTAAATCCGAAAGTGTCTTGGGCTTGGCTGGAATCATGGATTCTTATCGCAAAGGAAATGTGGTTATTGTCAATGCTCCGGGAACCGGAATAGCTGATGACAAGGCCATTTACATCTATGTACCCGATATGATTCGATATTATTTGAATGAGGAACCCATTCTGGAAAACATTAAAACCTATCAATTGGCCAAACCCGATGAAAAGGCCTATGTCTTAAAAAATATTGATCAAATGGTGGTCAAAAAAACAGATGGTAGTGGAGGATATGGAATGCTGATGGGTAAAACAGCATCTGAAAAAGAAATAAAGGACTATGTAGCTAAAATTGAAAAAAAACCCGAAAATTTTATAGCTCAACCCACACTGAGTCTTTCTACAGCCCCCTGTATTATCGACAATGAACTGACTCCAAGATGTGTGGATTTAAGACCTTTTGCCGTTTATGGAGCAACCGGTATCAAAGTTTGTCCCGGTGGATTATCGAGAGTAGCACTAAAAAAAGGCTCTTTGGTGGTCAATAGTTCTCAAGGTGGGGGGAGTAAAGACACATGGGTAATCAAATACAGTTGAGCATGTTGAGTAGGGTTGCAAATAATTTATTTTGGATGGACCGTTACATGGAAAGGAGCTATGGTTTGCTGAACCTCATCAGAACCAATTACAACTCAACCATTGATTCGGGAGATTATTCCTCATGGAATGGCATATTGAATACCTACATGGGAATCGATGAGGAAAAACATTACGAAAATTATTCAGACTCCATTTCGATCATTGATTTCATGCTTTTTGATCTCAACAACCCCAACACCTTGATCAATATGGTGATCAGAGCCAGGGAAAATGCCAGAAGTGTACAAGAACACATTTCTAGAGAATTATGGCTTTCAGTCAACAAATACTACCTGCACATCAGAGATGAAAACATCTCAAAAAAATATCGAAAAAGTGACCCCATCGACTTTGTCAATGATCTGCTACAGTACAATCACATTTACTACAGCAGTGCCGACATTACGCAGGAAAGAGGAAACGCCTACTGTTTTATGAACCTCGGTAAATACATTGAAAGAGTCGTTCAAAGTATAGATTTTCTCAATGTCAGAATCATCAGTCTCAATGATGACAATCACAATTTGACAGAAAGCTTCTTTTGGAAAAATTTATTAACCTCAATTGGAGGATATCAACTGTACATCAAAACTTATAAATCTATTTTTAATGTAGAGAACATCATTGAAATGATTTCAATTAATGAGCATTTTCCACGCTCTATAAAGTACAGTATTAAAAAATTAAATATTCACATTGAGCGATTGAACCGATTCAATCAATTAAACGATACAGCATTACTGTTCAACATAGGAAAACTCAAAAACACACTTGACTATACCACCATGGAGGCCATAAAAAAAATGGGACTTCATCAATTTTTGGAAAACATCAAATACGATCTAAACGAAATCTCCATCAGCATTAATAAATTGTATTTCTCGCAATGATATTGAATCCAAGATGAAATTTTATTTACACCATACTACCCAATACAGCTATTCTAACCCAGTCATCGAAAGCGCCAATAAGATTCTACTCTATCCATTCAACGATATGAATCAACAGTTGGCAAACCACAAGCTGACCATCTCCGGAAATCCAAATGTTTTTACCTATTTGGACGATTATAACAACCAGGTGGGGTTTTTCACCTATGTACCGCCACACAAGAAGCTATTAATCAGCTCTGAAGCAGAAATAATCTCAAAAAAAATAGTTCTACCGGAGGAAAAAACAAATACCAAAGATCAGTGGAAAACCATTGAAGAAATTGGAAAAACCATTGAATACCTTCCTTTTTTAAGCATTGAAAAAATAGAGGCTTTTGAGCAGTTGAATGATCTATTAAATGAAATTATTGATAAAAAACATTCCCCACTAGAAAATGTAAAAAGCTTATGTGATTACATCAATAAAAGCTTCAACTATCAAAAGGGAGTAACCAATGTTTTTACCACCATTGACGAAGTATGGAAATTAAAATCCGGAGTATGTCAGGACTTTACCAACATATTGATACAACTCTGTAGAATGGTAAAAATACCGACAAGATATGTCAGTGGCTATGTCTTTGCAGATGAAGGATTACGCGGTGCCGGCGCTACCCACGCTTGGGTCGAAATATTCATTCCCACTTATGGGTGGTTGGGACTTGATCCTACCAACAACTGTATTGCCGATCAATTTCATATCCGCTTGGCTGTAGGAAGAAATTATAATGATTGTGCTCCTGTAAAAGGTGTTTTTAAGGGAAATGAAACCCAATTAATGGATGTAAAAGTTCACTTGGATACCAAGAGAAAAACCAAGAATTTGGAATTGTTAACCCAGGACTCAGTAGCCGTAGAATCCCATCAAAGCATTACCCAAAACAGCTACAGAAGAAATTTGGAAATGATTCAACAACAGCAACAGCAACAACAACAGTAGCTCCTTTATTACTTTAATGGTTCTTTAACAATTTATAATTTTAAAGTCAAATCATTTCAAGCTATATTTGTTTGAATAACGTCTATTTCAGACATTAAATAATACAACAATGGCCAACCACTTATCATTAAGATCGGGAAATCCGGTACTTACCAAAACCACTTTTTCAAACACTTCAGAAATTTCAGAAACCATGACCATCAATGGAACGGTCAACAAAACTGCCATTAGTTTACTGTTGTTGATAGGCACAGGCTATCTGACCTTCAACACCATCAATCCCGGCATATTGATCGCCTGTGGTATAGGAGGTTTTATTGTAGCCATAGTAACTGTTTTCAAAAAGGAATGGGCACCCATCACCGTTCCCCTATATGCCATATTGGAAGGTGCTTTATTAGGTGGAATATCGTTTATGTACAACAGTCTTTATGACGGTATCGTAACCGATGCGATTTTTCTTACCGTAGGTATCCTACTATCACTACTGGTTGCCTATCGTTCGGGTTATATCAAGCCCACTGAAAATTTTAAATTAGGGATTTTTGCCGCCACAGGAGGCATTGCCATCGTCTATTTGGTCAATTTTGTAATGGGGTTTTTTGGATCGAGTATGGGAATCATGCAAATCGACAACGCTTCTCCTATGAGTATAGGTTTCAGTGTGGTTGTAGTTATCATTGCTGCGCTCAATCTGGTTTTAGACTTTGACTTTATCGAAGAGGGCGCTGAAAAAGGAGCTCCCAAATACATGGAATGGTATGGAGCTTTTGGCCTTTTGGTTACGCTGATCTGGCTCTACCTTGAGATCCTAAGACTCTTGGCCAAACTCAATTCCAGAAGATAGTTTTCTAATTTTACAGGCCCTGTTTTAAATTGTTTCCCTGCTTGCTGAAAAATTCACTGAGTAACAATTTCTTGTTTTAAATTCATAGATCATTCATCCATTAGCATGAAAAATTATCCAACACTGCTCTACTTATCGGTCATTACGATTTTTCTATCCTGTAATTCACATCAATCACTTCAATTTTCAGCGACCCCCAAAATTGTAGAAAATCCCAACAACGCCACTCCCCTAACCGCCTACATCAATTTCAAATCCAATCATCCTGTAAATTCTGTAATCGAAAAAATCAATGATGGGGAAAGAGAAACAATACTAAAATACCGCCAGAGGGATAAAACCAAATACGGGTACTTGTTTAAGTACATGAAACCTAAAAAAACCCAAGGTAGTGTGGGAAATGAAATTGCCCCCTTTGACAACCTACAGTAAAATAGATTGGACCCTTTTTTGTGCACAGAGAATAGAATGAAAAGCCGATGTTGAAGTTTAAATATTTTTTAAATGTGTACGTACACGAATTCTATCAGAATTTGTAAGTTTGTTTTGCTAAGATTATTTAAATTTTGATGTTGAATTTGATAAAACAAACCATAAAGTTTACCCACGTATTTCTCCTCGGATTAATTTTATTTGGCTATAGTTATAGGGGGTTAGCACAAGAAACCTACCCCAACATGAATGTTAAATTCACTTCATCTTCCATCACCATTGATGGAAATAATCTGGAAGAGGCCTGGAAAACTGCAGACTCAACCTACACAGGCTGGACACACTTTCCCAATGAATCAACCGATTTTAAAAACCCAACACAGCTCAAATTGCTTTACGATGATAAAAACATATACCTTATGTGTAAAGCGTTTTCGGCCTCCGATGATTATGTAATCCCCTCACTAAAATGGGATTTCAGTGGAAAGGCATCAGACAAAATAAACTTTATATTCGACACCTTTAGTGATGGTAATATTGCCTATATGTTTGGCTCCAACATGGCTGGAGTAAAAAGTGATATTTTGATTTCAAATGGTGGAGTTAGCACCCCTAGGAATGACATCAACAGAACTTGGGATGCCAAATTTGATGTGGAGGGACAAATATTTCCCGGCTACTATATCGTCGAAATGAGGATTCCACTTTCAACACTCAGTTTCCCCAAAGGATCTACCTCTTGGCGTTTCAACTTTTTCAGATTCGATACCACAGAATACCAAAGAACCACTTGGGCCAGAATTCCTCAAGAGTTCAAAGATTACAACTTGGCTTTTATGGGTAAGATTCACTTCGAAAAACCTTTGGGTAAATCCAATGCCAATATCTCTGTGATCCCATTTATAAACGCCATTACCATAAACAACTTTGAAAACGACACCACTCTCAACGATCTTTCTATTGGGGGAGATATTAAAGTCCCGATTGGAAACGGACTGAATTTGGATCTGACCTATAATCCCGATTTTTCTCAAGTCGAAGTCGACGACGAAATAGTAAACCTTAGAAGGTTTGAAATCAAACTGCCTGAAAAAAGACAATTTTTCCTCCAAAACAGTGATCTTTTTTCAAATTTCGGTGCCATCAGAACCATTACGCCTTTCTTTACCAGAAGAATAGGCCTGGCCAGAGATGCCCAAGGCAATCTGGTCGAAAACGACATCATCGGGGGCATTCGATTGAGTGGTAAAATTTCCAATGGTTTAAAAATAGGTTTGTTGAGCATGCTCACCAATGATGATGTGGCTAATGAGATTCCCTCCAATCTGAATACCGTACTCTCCCTAAATCAAAAAGTATTCAACCGCTCAGCACTCAAGTTTCTGTTCATCAACAGAGAGACAACTAAAGATTATGATTTCGTTGATCAAAATGACACATTCAATCGTCTGATCGGTTTGGAATATGATCTAAACTCCATTGATAATGTGTGGAATGGTAGATTTTTCACCTACAACTCTTTCAGTCCACTCAAAAACGAAAATGGTTTTAGCGGTGGAGTCAGAGTAAAAAAAGAAACACGAAAGCAAGAAATCAGTTTTGAATATTCCTATTTGGGAGACGATTTTCGATCTGACCTGGGCATATTGAGAAGGATTGGAGTCTCAAAATTCTGCCCTTATTACGCCCACAAGTTTTACCCCAAAAAAGGAAGGGTTAATTACTACAGGCTGGCCTATTACCATTGGCTGTGGTTCAAATTAAATTCTTCCACGGAAAACATTCTTGAAAATAATTTTATGGCAAGTTTTAGAGCCATATACACCAACCAAAGTGAACTTGAATTCAGGGTTTTTAACGCAAACGAATATTTCCCCAATGACTTTGACCCAACCGGAATAAATAGTGAAGCGCCTCTTGTCGGAGGAAATACTTACCACACCAACATCTTTGAAATAAGTTATTCCTCCAATCCTGCTAAGGATTTTTATTTTATTGCTGCACAGAACTATGGAAAATTCTATGATGGAACAAAATATTCTTTTGAAAACAGTATTTTCTTCAGGTTCCAACCCAAGCTATTGGCCAGCGTAAAGTTAAACTACGACGCTATCAAATTAAACCACCTTGAGAATACAGCACAACTTTGGCTGGTGGGTCCAAAATTTGATTTTTCTTTTACCAAAAAACTCTATTGGGCCACCTTGATACAATTCAACTCACAGTCCGAAAACCTCGGTGTCAACTCACGCTTACAGTGGAGATTCAATGGACTCTCCAACCTTTTCCTGGTTTACAACGACAATTACCTGGTCAGAGAAACCGCCCCCATATCTCCCCGCATGAGAAGTCTAAACTTAAAAATAACCTATTGGTTTTAAGCCTTAGCTTATTGCTAGGGTTTAAAAAAATCATCTTCCTCAATGACCATGAAGTTCCCTTCCATGGATGCGTCATAGAAGAAGGTAAAGGTGTGACGTTCCCCATAATTGATGACTGTTTTTTGAAGGTCTTCAAAGTAAAACTCCTTTGATTTGTACTGTAAATAAACTCTGGAAATGGGCAATCCGGTAAACAAATATTCCTCATTGTTACGGATATAAACGTGGTTCAAGTATTTTTTGTACTGATCTCGAACGCAAACAATGATATCGTGATCTACAGTATTTTTAACCAACAAAAAGGTATTGGATATGGGAGCGACTAAATCCGGAGGAAAACGATCCGCAAAGGTTTTGTCCCCAGTTTCACCTCTTTGTGCTAGAATGGTAATGGGCAAAGTGAGCAAAATTGCTAAAAAAGTATATTTCAAACAAAATTTCATTTTGAAAAAACTATTTAACTAAAGTTAGGAATTTATCTAATAATTATAAAGCCCGATGATCAAAAATGAATAAAAATCTATTAGTTTTTCAAAAAATCAAAGATTTCATCGATCACCCTATCATCCCTCAAAATCCTTCGGTGACCGAGCCCCTTGGTAATGATCAATCTCCCTTTTTTAAGGTTTTTGTCAATATTGACAGCATTGAAAAGCGCGACCTCCCTATCATTTTCATCGTGAATCACCAGAGTATTGGCTTGAATTGAACGGGCCGAAAAAGCAGTTGAAAATTCTGAAATTTTTTTGTTTGTTTTTCGGAAAAAATAATCCAACATCAACTTTCTGGCTTTTTGTCCCAATCCAATCAAATCAAAATAATTTTCAAATAGGTCCATTGACTGATCAAAAGGGCTGATCAATATTAATTTTTTGATTTCGGGATGGTGAGCACAAACATGAGCACTCGAAAATCCGCCCCCGGAATGCCCTAAAACGGCTTCAAAAGGCCCCCACTGATTCAATAATGTATCCAATGTGAGAATAAACTCGGGGAGATTGGTGGTCACACCACTAGATTTGCCATGGGCAGGTGCATCAAAGGCATAAATGTCGCAATCCAAAAGCATTAATTTTTCTATTATTTTAAAAAAATTAGTCGCTCTACCGCTCCACCCATGCATGAGCATGATCTTGGGGCCCTTTCCCTTCCAATGATAACAAAAAATACTTTTATCCAGCCCCTGGATGTGAACAGAGGATTTTTGTGCCTTTGACAATACAGGAGTTTCTCGTTCTAGAAATTGATACCTAAAAGGTTTGGCAAAGAAAAAAGCGGCCAATCGCATCGCCAAGTAAGGGTGCAAGAACTCAAGCATCCTTAATGTATATTTAAAAGCGGAGGGAAGTACGATCCCCTGATTGTCATTTCTGGGCTTGTCCATGAATTAAATGCTGACTTATAAAACTCCTTTAAAAATTACCATAGGCGAAAGTAAATCAAGAAATCATATTATGATTCGGTTGAGGTATTTGAAACAGACCTATGTTTTTATAACTCCTATCGATGATGATCAATTTGGAAAAAGGTGGAAATATATTACAATTGATTTAAAAATTATTGAAATATTGGGAATTTGAATGAAAGGTTATGAAAGGTTATGAAAGGTAAACTAAAAACCCCTATTAAATGATTTTTACTAAAATTTTATAAATTCACAGTAATATTAACCGATACTTTAATTATGAAAATCTTTAAAACTTCAATACTCGTTCTTATTGCTACCCTACTCTTTTCCTGCCAGCCTACCGTAGAGTCTGCACCGGAAATTGATTTAACAACTTATAATCTCAATTTAGCTACCGCCCAAAAACTCTTCGCCTCTTTTTCGACCGAAGATATTGAAAGTCAAAAACCACTCTTGTGTCCCGGCATCACTCATTATTCTCCCTTTTATGGAAGTGAACCCTCTAAAATGGAAGGATTTTTGGCTGCCAGTAAGGCATGGATGGACAACTTTGATGAAATAACTTATAACGACCCAAAATGGTTTCCCGGAACAGATGAGTCAGGAAAGCCCGATGGTTCTGTGATGACCATGGGAAAATGGACGGCCAAAAATACTGCTACAGGCAATGTCATCAACATCAATGCCTTTCACACTTTTGAATTCAATGAAAAAAATCAAATTCATGAAACAAGAGACTTTTTTGATGCCTCCGGTGTAATGGCAGCTGCGATGAAAACTGAATAATCAATTAATCAACTGATAAAAACAAAGCTCATCTCTACAGAAGGGCTTTTTTTATCTCCTCGATACCATTTAATATATTTGAGTTAGAAAGCCTTCTTTTATGAAAAAAAGATTCCTGACACTGTCAATTGTTTCAATGGTTGTAATCGGCCTAACTTCGGCTAAGACCACGTATCAACGACCAACGCCAACTATAACCAATTCTTTAAATTCAAATACAAACTTTAAAAAAAACAAACCCAATATTCTTTTCATCGCGGTAGACGACATGAACGATTGGGTAGGCTATCTAAACGGGCATGGCCGAATGAAAATCCATACCCCAAACATAGACAGACTGGCACGTGCTTCGATGGTTTTTACCAATGCTCACACCCCCTCTCCTGCATGCGCGCCGGCTCGTGCAGCCATACTTACGGGGGTCCATCATGCCCGATCCGGCATTCAAAACACCCACTGGGGAGATGGCCCCGAATGGAGAAAGTTTCCCCATCTAAAAAATGTAGAAACCCTGGAACAATTTTTTAAAAACAGAGGCTATAAGACCCTTGGAGCAGGGAAAATTTATCACAGTCAGGCTCCACCATGGACTCCCACCAGTCAGGTGGAACCCGAAAACTGGGATTTTTATTACCCCAGTCCCTACATCTCCCACCCCTATCAAATTCGTGCACCTGATGAAGTCATCTATCCCAAAGAAGTAGATAACAAGAGTAGACCCGGAGAATCCGATGGAAGCGGTAAAAGTAGTTGGTGGACATGGGGCCCCCTGGCTGTTAAAGATCAAAAAATGGCCGACTATCATATAGTAGATTGGGCCAACCATCAACTCAAATTAGATCATAAGCAACCTTTTTTTCTTGCCGTAGGAACTTGGAAACCGCACGACCCTTGGGAAGTACCACAAAAGTATTTTGACTTATATCCATTGGAAGACATCGTTTTACCCTTCCATAAAGAAAATGACCTATTGGACGCTTTTGACCACGGCAGACGCTGGATTCACAAATGGGTGGAAGATAATAAACAGTGGGTAAAGGTGGTACAATCCTATGCGGCAGCCATCACCTTCACCGATGCCATGATCGGTAGGTTGTTGGATCAACTGAAAGAATCAAAATATGCTGACAATACAATCATTGTACTGTGGTCGGATCATGGAATGCATATGGGAGAAAAGGAAAACATCGAAAAATTTACACTTTGGGAGCGATCCACACGTGTACCGTTAATCATATCGTATCCAGGGGTAATACAAGGAAAGACAAGCTGTGACCAACCCGTTAGCCTGATGGATATTTACCCTACTCTGGTAGAACTCTCCGGTTTTGAAAAGCCAGCACATTTGGACGGTCACAGTCTGCTTCCTCAAATCAAAAATCCAAATGCTTTAACTGCTCCTGTCATTAGCAGCTATCAGTTTACCTGGACAGAAAAACCTTTTGCTGGTCATGCCGTGAGGAGCAAAAACTATCGTTACATCTACTACCCCGACATAGGTCTTGAAGAATTATACGACCATCAATCTGATCCCAACGAATGGAATAATATTGCTTACAAAAAGGAAAATAAAAAAATCATTAAAAGTCACAGAAAAGTGCTCTTGGAAATCTTGCCACAACTCCAATGGAAATTGGAAAATCCTGAGGGTTATAAGATAGAACCCAATGGGAATATAAGTTTTTTGAACTACAATGAATTGTTAGAAAAAAACTAGAACTCAAAAGAATCAAAAGATCTTCAATCCCTCTTTGAGGTTTTATCCGATGGTTATTCACTTGGAAAGATGAAACATAATTTTTAATTTTAAAAAGCGAAATATAAGGAACCTTTGAAAACCGTTAACGTCAGTTCATCATGAATCGCATTTTGCTGATTGCAATTACTTTTACTTTAGTATTATTTGGGCTGCTTCTGATTCCTCTGGATGGCAATGTAGACAACACTTTTGTGTTTTTTATTGGGAGGTTCCACCCCATCATTCTCCATTTGCCCATCGGTGCATTGGTGGTTCTTTTTTTAATGGAAATCATCAACAGGTTCCGCCCGGAACTAAATTTGGATGCTGCCTGTAATATTTTGCTGTGGTTTTCTGTAGTGAGCATCATTCCAACCATCACCCTAGGTTTTCTTCTGGCATCGAGTGGCAGCTATGAAGATGAATTGTTAAACTTTCACAAATGGCTGGGTTGGTTTACGGCTTTAATTTGTATTTGGCTGGTCGTATTGCGTCAAAAAAAATCTTCTGCCCAACCCAATGGCATATCGCGCATCTATTACCTCTTTTTATCCTCAAGTGTAGTACTGCTGTCATTGGCCGGTCATTATGGTGGCCATCTAACCCATGGGGAAGACTATTTGACAAGATACATGCCCACTGGCATGAAAACTCTTTTGGATATTGACAATGCTGAGGATGAGTATTTGGTCATCAACACTCCGGCTGATTCTACCTCAAAAGAGGCATTGTATTTTAAAAATAACATCAGACCAATTGTAGAAACCTATTGCTTTGAATGCCATGGGGAAGAAAAGCAAAAAGGGGATATGCGGTTGGACACTTTGCATTGGAACATGATCAATGGTCGTGATGCCGAGAGATGGCACTCCGCCCTGAATGTCATTAATCTGGGAGAAATGCCTCCGAAAAAAAAGGCACAATTAAAGGATGGAGAGCGTCGTCAACTGGTGAATTGGTTGTCAGATAATCTAAAAAAAGCTGCCATCGCCAAGCAAAAGGATAATAAAAGTGTGATGCGAAGGCTGACCAAAGTTCAATACACCAACAGTTTAAATGAATTGCTTGGAGTGTCTGTCAATTTTGGGGATGCGCTGCCCGACGATGGAAAATCGAAAATGGGATTCAGCAACAATGGAAACATCCTCCAAACCTCAGCCCTCCACATTGATTATTATCAAAAAATAGCCCGGGAGGCTATGGACAAAGCCATTGTTTTTGGATCTAAACCCAAGTCAAAACGATATAAAGTTAAAATGGGAAAAAATTTAGGAGATGGGATTTCAGCTGCTGAATTTGGAGGCTATCAAACAGCCCCGGTCAACAATGAAGATTTAGTGGTAGAAATCTTAAACGGTCAAGGAAAACCCATTCAAAATTTACCCGAATCTGAAGGCGATTCTTTAATCCGAATTAAGAACAATATAGGAATTGGCATGAGAGGCTCTGCCAGTAATCGCTACAGTGTTGTCAAAGAGGGCATGGTGTTGAATTCGGCATTACCCGCCAAAGAAGTTACTCCAAAGTCGTGGCAAGGGCCCTCCCCCAACCTGAAGTTATTGATCAAACAAGATTTCCCAAGGTCAGGAGATTTCGCTTTCAGGGTTGAAGCCTCCAGAGGCTATAACTCTATGGCCATTGAACGACTTATTGATCTGAGAAATGATCAACCGGCAACGGCATCCTCAAAAACGATTCATATCGCCGCTAAAGACGTCAAATACAACAATGATTTTGTTTTAAAAAACAATCATTGGTTAATGCCCAAAGATGTTGCAAAAAATGTCGAGGCCAAATTCACCTACCATGTGCCCATATCCGGTTTATACCAGATAGATTTGATCCACCCCTACGTTTCAGATGATGCAATGCCGTCTTATCAAATAAGTCTGCTGGGACGAAAAAAAGAAGGCATAGTGGGAAAACGTCTCAACATGGATATATCGCAAAAAAACCAAAAAAAAATCACAACCCCCATTACATTGGTCTACCTGTCCGAAGGAGAACATCAAGGTACTATAGGAGGGAAATTTTTCGTTGGTTTTAGCCATATAGCGATCCACCCCTTGCCAGAGGATGATCCATTGCCCAAGATACTTGAAAAAGAGGCCATCAAAGACAATTCAAAATATGCTAATGTCAATCCATCCATTCAGGTATTTGCAGGTTCTAGAACAGATGATGGAATGGATTATAAACCTTTTTCAAAATCTGTTGAAGTGACTGCACCAATGGGGGAAATTCAAAAATTTGAGTTTACCGCCAGACTAGAAAATTTACCCATTCCTTTGGGCAGCGATGATGTCAGTGGAGAATTGGCCAACATCTTTACGGTAGGACTTTGGAACAATCATTTGGTAAAGGAAAGTAGTCTTAAGGGCCCTCCCCTGCTTATAAAATCGGTAGAATTTGAAGCACCCTATTATCCCGTTTGGCCGCCAGAAAGTCATACCTCTATATTTTTCGATTCTCCCAACAAAGCCATCGCCAAAACCTACGCAAAGGAAGTCATCAGTCGATTCATGCAACGCGCCTTCAGGAGACCTCTTAATCCCGGCGAATTGAACCGCTATATGGGTTTTTGGGAAAATATAAAAGACGATTTTGACCGTTTCGAAGACGGGGTCAAGGAAGTACTCATCGCAGTGCTGTGTTCTCCCAATTTCATCTACCTGTTTGAACCCGAAATTCCCGAATTGGAAGATTCGGAAGATCAATTTTATCTGGCTTCGCAATTGTCCTACTTCCTTTGGAACTCACCCCCCGATGAAACATTAACTGCTTTGGCCGCCGAAGGTAATCTATACGATGAATTGTCCGAGCAGATTGATCGTATGATTGACAGCCCTAAAATTGCTCAATTGGTCAATTCCTTTAGCTATGAATGGCTGCGTTTGGATCGGCACAAAAGCATGGATGTAGATGTGCAAGAATATGAGGATTTTACACGATTTGTAAAAGAAGACATGTTCAAGGAAACCTACAATTTTGTCCACCATGTCCTAAAAAATAATTTGAGTATACTGAATTTTATAGATTCAGATTTTGCCATGCTCAATCAGAACCTTGCCGAGTTCTATGGTATTGAAGGTGTGAAGGGAAATGAATTTCGCCCGGTGACCCTCACAGAAAATCAAGAGAGAGGCGGTTTGCTTTCCCAAGGGTCTTTTCTGAGTGGGCATTCCGATGGCGTTCAAGCCCACCCCATCAAACGAGCGGTATGGTTAAAAGAAAAAATACTGGGAGACCACCCCCCTGCTCCCCCACCGAATGTTCCCGAATTGGATCCGGAAACCCCCGGCTTTGAAAATCTTACACTTAAAGAACAATTATTCTTACACAGAAATAAAGTGTCTTGTATGGATTGTCATCAAAAAATTGATCCTTTTGGCGTAGTATTTGAAAATTACGATGCTGTCGGGCGATTTCAATTAACAACAAAAGACAAGCTTATCGATTCCAAATCGAAATTACCTGATGGTACAGAAGTCGAAGGAATAGCGGGGATTAAAGATTATATTTTAACGTTAAAAAAAGACCATTTCACAAAATCTTTGGTGGAAAACCTATTTGCTTATGCCCTTGGTCGTGATGTTGGTTTTGCAGATGAGGAAGAAATTAATAATATTGTAGAGGAAGTCATTGATGATGATTATCGATTTAAGACCGTTATAGAACAAATCGTTTTAAGTCCGTCGTTTTATAAAAAAGAACAAAGTTGGTTTAACAAAATAGTTGGAAGATGAGTAAAAAATCTTGGCATTTAGACCGTCGTACCTTTATCAGAGGTTTGGGTGTGACCTGTATGTTGCCTTTTTTTGAAGGCATGGCGATGACCAGTTTTTCAAAGTTTGCGGAGCCCATGTCTCCCAAACGACTGTGTTTTTTGTACTTCCCAAATGGTGTGGGATTACCCCCAAAGGAAAGTGTTTATCACAAGAAATGGCATTGGTTTCCAATGGGTGAAGGAACCAACTACACATTATCGAGATCCTTAGCGCCCTTGTCCCCTTTTAGAAGTGAAATGTCTATAATGGGAGGCCTGAGTCATCCCTACAGTAGGAATGTACTGGGTCATATGGCCGGAGATTCTTTTTTGACGGGAGGTGATTTAAGGGGCGAATACAAAAACAGTGTTTCCCTAGACCAAGTAGCTGCGGAAAAGTTGAGTCGTTACACCCGTTTCCCATCACTTACATTATCTACAGACGGTGGTGTAGGATACAAATCAAGAACATCTACCCTTTCATTTAATTCATCAGGAAGACCAATTCCTTCGGAACACCGACAAAGAGAAATTTTTGAACGCTATTTCTCGCCCAATGGAGGAGCTCCAACTCACGAGAGAAGGAAAAGCATTCACCAAGGTAAAAAGATCGTAGATCTGGTTTTGGAGGACAGTAAAACCCTTAAAAAACGCTTGGGATCGAATGACAAAGCCAAACTGGATGAATATATGACCTCATTGGATCAGGTAGAAAAACAGCTCAATCGAAATGAGCAATGGCTCGATGTACCCATGAAAGATTTTGATGCCAGTTTAATCAACCTGGATGTGGACCCCACTGCGGCTCCCGAGGATTATGTTCGTTCTATGATGGATTTGATGATTCTTGGATTTCAAACCGATGCTACCAGGGTCATCAGTTATATGATGGCACGTGAAGATGGTATGGGATTTGGTGATAATTTCCCGAAAATTGCACTTGGACTTCAAGGACACCACACAATTTCTCACGATAAAGCCACTGGACACTGGGAAGACTGGGGAAGATTGGATCGATGGTATGCAAGACAGTTTGCATATTTTATCGATAAGATGAAAAACACCAAAGATGTCCACGGCTCATTGTTGGACAATACACTTATACTTTACGGAAGTGCCTGTAGTACAACTCATAACGCAAGAAATTACCCGCTCATTTTGGCCGGTGGTTCTAAGATGGGGCTTCAACACGGAACTTATACAAAGTTTAAGGAAAAAGAAGAGCGGTTATCCAACCTCTTTGTAAGTATGTTAAATAGATTGGATATTGAAACAGAGGAATTTTCCGACAGTACAGGAAGGTTGTCTACTTCCATTCTTTAAAAGAAGAACCGGCTTGATATAAATTTATTGGGATAAGAAAATCAATAATAGAGTATGTTATTTAGTTCCTCCATTTTGTCAAAATAAATTTGACCCTCGACACTAAAGTTTTTCTTTTTCTGCTCATTGGCATAAATCAAAACATCAAACCCCCCGGCTGTAGCTGCCTGAGCTCCATAAGTGCTGTCCTCTATTACTACACAATCCTCCGGACTAAAACCCATTTTTTTTGCAGCATGCAAGTATATGGCCGGATCGGGTTTCCACTTAGCAATTTGATAGCAACTAAAAATTCGATCAGCAGAAAAAAATTGAATCAAATCCACTTTGGTTAGATTCAAGTTAATTTTTTCTATTGGACCACTTGAGGCCACACAATATGGCACTGTCATGTTTTTTAAAACCTCATGTATCCCTTTTATGGGTTGAAGATCTGCTTGAAAAGCTGAATATGTTTTTTCTCTAAAATGTTTTTCAAAATCATCCGGAATATCTCTCTTGGCTTGTTCGCTTAAATACTCGGCAATACTGTTGAAAGATTTTCCCGTAAACTCATTAAAGGCCTTTTCAAAACTTATTGATAAACCCATTATTTTCGCCATTTCTACCCAAACTGTTGCACCTATGGATTCACTGTCTACCAGTACCCCATCACAATCAAAAATGACGCATTTGTACTGCATTAATTTCTCCCCAACATTATATAGATCAGAATGGTGACAAAGCAAAGAACAAACGACATATGTTTGGTATATTTCCATTCACTCAAATCGACAATTTTTAAATTCTGGATTTTAAATTCTTTGGTAATCGGGTAAAAATAGGACATCAAAAACATTACAAAAATGTTGATTAAAAACTCAATACCCCAGATATGGATAAAATGAATATCGGTTTTTAAAATAAAAGTTGTTATTATGTAAAAAGCCAAACCGACAATCAAAGCTGCTTTCGCTCCCATTGATGAGACCCGCTTTAAAAAGAATCCTGCTAAAATAATGGATGCAATGGGAATAAAGAAAATACCGTTTAGTTGCTGTAACAATTGATACAAGCCATCCGGAGCGTTGGCCACCATTGGGGCAGCAAGAATGGCAAATACTGCCAAAACGGTTGTGACCAACTTTCCTACCCTAACCAATTTTTGGTCAGAGCTGTTGACCCCGATATGA